>DUCL01000091.1 GCA_012959845.1 Candidatus Poseidoniales archaeon | reverse complement strand
GCAGAATCATCAGCAGTTTCTGATAGGGTTAGCAACAAACCAACCTTGGCCATATCATCAGCACTAACCGGCCCATCAAGGCTAGCAAGTCGCTTATCATCAATCAGGTCGGTCTTGCTTGCATTCTCCATCAAATGATGAATCATTCCCATCAAGCCCATGCTTCTTCCATCATCAGGTGAGTATATTTTTTCAATTCCAGATTGATGTAGAGTTCTAATTTCAGGTGGAGTAATAGTTCCTCCACCACCTGCAAAGATTCGCACATGGGCACAACCAGCCTCATCCAATAATTGACGAATATAAGTCAAATATTCAACGTGGCCTCCTTGATAGGAGGTAAGTGCAACAGCATGTGCATCTTCTTGTACAGCACAATCAACTACTGCCTTAGCAGATTGGTCGTGACCTAAATGAATCACTTCAGCACCAGATGATTGAATCAATCTGCGCATGACGTTAATCGCTGCATCATGGCCATCAAATAGGGATGCAGCAGTGATAATTCGAACTGGGCCTGTGGTCGTTGTGAACACTGGATTCGCCTCGGCTTGGTCAGCCGATTCACCAGAAACCCCATCGCCTGCCATGTTTATCCCAGCCTCGTTGAGTTCATCAATACAGCCCCTTAGGGGCTGCGATAATCAAATGTCGGAAATTTCACCCTCTGCTAATGGTGGAAGTCCTTTCTTTGCTCGTAAATAATCAGTATAATTGCCGTAGTAAACCTTGACAATTCCATCATTCAATTCCCAAATACGATTGACTACTTGGTCGAGGAACCATCTATCGTGAGAGACGGTGATTAGAGAGCCAGTATAGGCTTTCAGAGTTTCTTCCAATGTATCTTTACTGGCCATATCCAAGTGATTAGTAGGCTCATCCATCAGTAATAAATTATTATCTTCAAGTAGTAATTTCAGTAGTGCGACTCTGGCTCTTTCACCACCGGATAATTGGCTTAGTTTTGTATCAACTTGGTCGCTTGTGAATTGGAATCTTCCAAGTGCTGCACGAATATCACCATATTGGAAATCAGGACGCAATTGTCCAATTTGTTCTACTGGACTTAGATCAAAGTCCAATGTTGCGTGGTCTTGATGGAAATATCCAATTTCACAGCCAGGTGCCAAATCTCTCTTGCCACTGGTCAGTTTTAATTCACCATTTATCAGTTTTAACAAAGTAGTTTTTCCTTGACCATTACCACCAACAATTCCGATTCGGTCACCCTTTCTAACTTCCAAATCTTGGTTGTCCAAGATTGGTTTCTTTAGTCCTTCAAAAGTCATACAAGCATCAGTTAATTCCAACACATCCATGCTGGCTTTATCTACAGCATCAAGTGTCATTATCAATGATTTACGCTGTTTTGGAACTCTTGCTCTATGTGCCTTTACTTCTTGCTGCATTCTCTCGATCATCTTGTGTTTTGCAGAGATAGATTTGTCGTATTTGTTGGCTCTTTTCATTTGTGCAAGAGCACCCATAGTCGATTGGATTTTCTTCTCAATATTTTTGATTAGGTCTCCCAAAGCAGCCAAGCTCTCAGCCTTTTGCTTAACGAATTGAGAATAGTTACCTTTCCAATTCCAAGCCTTTAGATTATCAACTTCAACGATTCTAGTACAGACTTGGTCCAAGAAAAATCTGTCGTGTGAAACGATTAGTTGTGCTCCTTTGAATTCTTTTAGGAACTTTTCAAGCCATTCTGTTGTTTGAATATCCAAGTGATTTGTCGGCTCGTCGAGGAACATGACATCTACGCCAGAAAGACCAACCAATTGACGAGCCAATGCTAACTTTGCTTTTTCGCCACCTGATAATTTGTTAACAGGCATTTCCATAGGATGTTTATCCAAACCTAAAGTCTTGAGAATTCCTTTGGCGATTGCCGCAACATTGCCGCCACCACTGGATGCCAGCATTTGCTGAAGTTCAGAATAACGTTCCATTACTCCTTCCCAATCTCCGTCATAAAATTCCGGCTCAATCATTCTCGCTTCAATTTCAGCGATTTCATCTTCTAACTCTTGGAATTGACGTCCTTTACGGCTCAATTCTTCCTCAATTGTCTTGTTGGAATCAATGTCACGAATCTGAGTTAGATAAGCAAGCCTAATTCCTGGAGCGAGTTTAATGTCACCAGCATCTTGTGATTGTTCGGAGATTGTGTTGAGCAGTGTCGTCTTTCCAGCACCATTATGGCCGACGATACCAATTCTGTCTCCATCCTTAACCAGCAGGTTAACATCGCGTAGAACATCTACAGCACCAAAGCTTCTATCGATGTTCTCAACGGTGATTAGCTCACGAACCATGATGTTCCCCAAGCAAGTCCCCTTGCCACCCGTTCTTAAAGCAAATGCTTCACTATGAAAGCGATGTATCAATCAAAGGAGGTGAATGCTGTGACAATTCTTGCTCGTTTTGATAATTTATTGCTACGTGCTGCTACCAATTTCCTTCTCAATGCTAATTCATCTTTCATCCCAGGGCACAATACTAAACAAACAGCGAAACCAAGAATTGTTCCGACAATAACTGAAGGTAGTAATGGAATTCCCAAGATGAAACTATTTGCAACTCCAGTGATAGAACCACCAATAATTCCGATGCCGAGTGGCTTCTGGGTGAGAGTGAGGAGAGAGGTCTGTACAGATCCTGCCATCCCATCCGCAACATTGCGGCTGATGGCAATCATTTCTGTAGCCTCTTCAGTCATTTGATAACATTCAAACACGACGGTATATAGTATAAATGCCTGCTTGAGTAATTAATTATTCTAATTCAGTCGGATTATTCACAATCAATCAATATCACTTCCGGTTTAGGGACTATTTTACATTTTCAATTTATGATATAATTTCCAATTATTAGGAGAAATAATCGGTAGGATGATGAAGGATTGACCACTCAGTCATACTATGGATATAGCATCACAGTTGGTAGATGCTGCCAAGAGATTGTCGGCAATTTGTGATTCGGCAATTTCAACGATTGAGAAAAAAACCATCGTTTGCCACGCTACTAATCCTCTCGATTATGCTTGGCAGCACCATCGGCAATATCTTACAAAATGGGGCGCAAGAGGTGGAAAAACGATTCTTCTGGGAATGAATCCAGGTCCTTGGGGAATGGCTCAATCAGGAGTTCCATTCGGTTCAACCAATATGGCGAAAACATTCTTACAGATTGAGCCGCACAGTTTGAAAACCCCTCACAATGCTCACCCTAAGAGGCCAATTGAAGGATTGGGGTTAGAGCGACAAGAAGTTTCAGGAGAGAGACTCTGGGGATTGATGAAGCAGCATTATGGTACTGCTGAAAATACATTTGACAATATATTCGTTGTCAATCATTGTCCATTATTGTTATTGGGAGAAAGTGGCAAAAACTTGACACCCGACAAATTACCCAGCAATATCATGAAACCAATTTTGGATGCGTGTGATCAGTATTTGTTAGAGGTGGTTGATATCTTGCAGGCTGATAGAATCATTGGCATTGGAAAATATGCAGAAGCACGCGCCCGTAAGGCTCTATCAGCAGGCAAGGTAGGAAAAGGAATTTCCAATGATGGTCGCGAAATACATATCTCGACCTGTTGGCATCCAAGCCCAGCAAGTCCACTAGCAAATAAGAACGGTAGTGCTGATTGGAGGGCGAATGTAATCGCCGCCTTAACCGAAGAGTATTGAATCAAAGATTGTTGATTGCATCTTCGTGTCTTGTCAACAAGTTACGTAGTTTGACCTTCATTGAAGGAGTTAACAAATCGTTATCAGTTGTCCATTCTTCATGGTCCAAAATGATACTTCCAGCAGTTTCGTATCCCTTCCAAGTCGGTGCTACCATATTGTTAGCCTTCAATTCAGTTAGTAACCAATCTTTGACATTTTGGTCTTTACACATTTCAGCATCATCACCTGAGAAGGAGATATTGGCAGCGCCTAATGCTGATTTCAAAGCCTTCATATTCGGGTGAATAATCAAGTAAGTTTTGACCATATTTCTTCCGTCGAGGACAGCGCCTTCCACATATGGTGAAAGTTTGACATTTTCTTCAAGTGGTGCAGGAGAGACATATTTTCCATTTTGCAACTTAAATTGGCTCTTTACTCTTCCAGTAATTGCGAGGAAACCGTCTTGAGTTATTTTTCCTAAATCGCCAGTTCTAAATTTGCCAGGCTCCATAATAACTTCAGCAGTTGCTTCTTCATTATTCCAATAACCCATCATGACGTTAGGTCCTTGAACAATAATTTCACCTTCTTCAGGACGAGCAGGGTCATCCCATGCATCGGTATCGATGATGACATTAACGCCGTTTGCTACTCTTCCAACTGTGTTTAACTTTGATTTTCCAGGTCCAGCCCATCCATTTGCCGAGACAAGTGGTGAAGTTTCTGTCAATCCATATCCTTCATAACAATTGAATCCAACCATCTGAATAAAGGAAGCAACATCTGGAGATAAAGCCGCAGCTCCCGACATACAGAATCTAATATTTCCACCGAATCGGGCACGCACCTTGCTCCAAACCAATTTGTCCCAGAGTTTGTCAAAGAAGCCGTT
>DUCL01000090.1 GCA_012959845.1 Candidatus Poseidoniales archaeon | reverse complement strand
ATTAGCCAATTGTGAAAACGTCGGTCAAGTGTTAGTTCCGGATGAAATGTCACTGCGACTTTGTTTCCTTGCATTATTCCTACAACTTCATCTTCCATGGTTGCAATCTTATGACAATTGATTTGCTGTTGTTCAAATCTCGGCGCTCTAATGAATATTCCAGGGAATTTATCTTCACTTTCATTCAATTGTGCCGCTTCGTGTGCCATATTCAATGGCTTATGATTGAACTTATCTCTTTGCTGTGAAATCGGTAATGTCGCTTTTGAAATTGATGTAATCGCATCAAGAATTTGCGTCGATAATGTTACTTCTGCTTCAAATGAATTCCTTTGTCTCCCCCACGCATTACGTGAAATACCTGCATCAACAAATGGTTGATGATTCAGACCGGGATTTGCCAACAATATTGCACCGGCACAAGTCCCAAGTACTGGTTTTTCGGGGAATTGTTGCATCCAATCGAATAGTGCTGGAAGTAATAATTCACTTTCGCTAGCCTTTCTCATCGCAGTAGATTCTCCACCTGGAAGTATCAATGCGCCTAGACTCTCATCAACTTGATCTGCTCGACGAAGTTCAACGATTTCTATTTCAACAGACAATTCTTTTGCTGTTGCAATAAGTGCTTCCTTGTGTTCATGCCTTGCACCTTGAAGCATTGCTACGCCAATTCTAATCACTTAATCACCTCATGATTTAGCCGGCATGAACTCCAGTTTCAAATGTTGATAATCTGTATATTGCATCATTTTCTATCAACCACTCAATCACTGAACTTGGTAGTGATTCGGATGTAACTTGACGAGTTGCATCATCATCATAAACTGTTGAAAGCATTTTCAAAGTCTGCCTAATTCTCCACCCCTCCAAATCTTTTCTTTGTGATAACTCAATTATTTCAATAGGCCAACCTGCTTGCTTATACAGTTGTGCTGTAGGTCCATCCGATGTTACCAATGTTCCTTCGCCATGTGAATCACTTGCATGGGAAACCCAATTTGGTGCATCGTTTATGTCCTCTATAGTAACAATTGTAATTTTGTGATTATTTGCATCTGCCCAACTACTAATCATCGCAACTCTTTCTTCAGCACTCCAAGGGTTATTTGGCTCATATTGATGCTGTGCAGAACCGATAGCAACCACTACTTCATCTGAATCAGTTGCTAGAGAAATTGCCTTCTCAACTAGGAATGCATGCCCTTTGTGAAAGGGTTGAAATCTCCCTAATACCACAAACCGAGCCACAATAAAACCTCAAACAAAATAACTCTCTACATCGATTTGTGGGATTTCAACATTGAAGTCTCTAAAGCAATTGAGCATCCTCTTGCATCCCTCTATCATTTCTTCAATTGGTGTTTCACCCATTGAACCGACTCTAAACATCTTACCCTTTAGATGGTCTTGGGCTCCGATTACTTGAGTATCATATTTTTCTCCTAGCGCGGTTCTCCATGAATCATCAATTCCTTCTGGATACATGATAGCGGTAACTGTATCACTTCTTTGGCTTCTATCCGCGAGCAATTCAAATCCAATATCAGTAAACAAGTTCCTAACGCCATTAGCCATCTTTGAACAACGAGCCCAACGGTTCTCAAGTCCTTCTTGCTTCAAATTATTTAGTGCAGCAGCCCAACCCATTGACAAATTAATTGCTGGTGTCCAAGGTGTTTGGTCATCATCACCTTTCTTTAGGGCTGCTAATAAATCAAGATAATAAGTCGGATTTACATCTCCCTGCTTAGCAATTATTTTTGCTCTCTTCTCAAAGTTTGGATTAATTGCAATTGCTGCAATGCCAGAAGGTCCAGCAGTACACTTCTGAGCGCCGACCACTACCGCTTCAGCACCCCATTGATGTGGTAGAACCTCACAACCACCTACTGAAGTGATTCCGTCTAAGATAAGTGCAACACCATGGCGTTGGCACATTTCAGCAATCGCTGCTGCATCTTGTGTGATTCCAGAACTTGTTTCATTATGGCAAATCAATAGAGCCTCATAGCATTTACGTTCTAATTGTTGTTCTAATTCATACAAATCAAATGCCCTTCCCCATTCATACTTGAGATGCTTAACACTGCAAAAGCGCCCACTCATTTCAGCAACTCTTTCACCAAATTTTCCATTTGTTGGCACCAAAACGATATCATTCTTACGGAATCTATTGGCGATAACCATTTCCATTGCCGCAGTTCCAGAACCTGAAACGACTACTACTTTGTATTGGTCTTCTCCAGTCCAAGATTGCGTTTTCTTGACCGCTTGACTTGGGCTCAAATTGAATGCTGCTCTCAATCCAGAGTTCAAATCCGCCATTACATCTCTATATTCTCCACCTCTTGCAGTAATTGTAGGAGTTGCCATTGCATCTAAGCAATTCTGCGCCATTCGGACGGGGCCCGGGACTAGGAAACAGTCTCCATCGTGGGACATGTTTGAGGCTGAGGGTAGGGGGTTCTTCAAGACCTTGCTCAAACAGTTAGGTATTCAATTCCAAGTTGGATGTGAATATTTGAAAAAATTGGGTTTATCTCTTGCCAAATAATTTCTTTTTGGCTTCCTTTTTCATTTGTCCAGCAACAACTTCTCTTACCTTTTCGTCTGCTTTATCCTTCAGTGCTGAAGCCGCACTATCCACCTTGGCTTTTATCGCATCCTTAGCAGGTTTTGTGATTTCATCGACAACTTGCCTTTTGACGGAATCAGTTGCACCTTTAGTTGCCTTCTTTGCCGCATTTGCCGCTGCACCTGCAAACCTGCCGGCTACCTTCTTGACCATGTTAGGCCAATAGGGGCCCAATGTATCATTGTTTGCTGAGGAACTTCATTCTGATGCAACAACAACTCTTGCAATTGTAATGATTCTATCCTTATACATAAATCCAGATTCAAGAACATCAACTACTTGTCCTGCGGCAAAATTTTCAGATGCAGGAATTGTAGTAATCGCTTCCATCTTTGATGGGTCAAACATTTTCCCTTTGGCTTCTATTGCCTTTACACCATCAGCTTCTAATTCTCGCCACATTTTGTTTCTCAACAAACGCAATCCTTGCGCAATAGCGGTTTCATCGTCATCTGAGATTCCTGAAAGGGCTCTGTCGACATCGGCTAAGATTGTTAGCATACGGCGAGCCATTCCCATTCCACCATACTTGATTGTATCTGATTTTTCTGTTAGCATACGCTTCCTAACATTTTGAGTTTCTGCTTCTTTGTAAGCGATTTCCTTTTCCGCTTTTTCTGCTCGTTGAATTGCCTCTTGTAGTGGATCTATAATTTGCTCAACTTCGCCTTCTTCGCTAACTTCGTATGTTTCAGCTTCCTCTGAAACAATAGGAATTTCATCATCGGCGACTTCATCAACGTGCGGAATATCCTCTGTCATCAATTAGGGCGCAGCGGCGGAGCATTTTGAACCCAACGCTTGTCAAGGTTGTAAATATTGACGTAAATTCAACTCTCCATGACCCCATTTTGAGGCATCAAGGTGTTCTCTGCCTAGTATTCCAACTAAATTTTCCTCGCTTTGCCAACGAGTAATAGTATGAACCAATTTTATGCTAGCCGATTCATGCGCTTGATATGTAGGGATAATTTTTGCATCTAAATTTTCATCCAAAGTTTCACCCAATTTCTTGCGCCTATCCATCCAGTCGAGACAGACTTTAGAGGCGAATTCTGCTTGCGGATAACCGTTTAGTTTTTCGCAGACCTCATCCCAAAGCCATTGTGTGTACAAATCTTCAACATGATTTACCGATTCTCCTAAAGCCATCTCAAGATATAGGAAGGCACGTGCTTCCCAAACTTCCCAAGCACCTGGACTAGCCCAATGCATTATTTTTAGAAGGCCTTCTTCACCATTTATTATCGTCTGGAGATTGCTTTTCATAGTTTGTGTGAGTTCAACCGTTTGCTCTTTTGCAGTTTCATCCATCCAATCGAGTATTTCTGCCTCAGCGTCGATGGCAAAGATGGATTTTAATTGCTCATCTTGGGCCGGCCGAGTTTCTCGAAGTTTACCCTTTTCAAGGCCACTGTAGAGGTCTTGCCAAGAGAGTGAGAGGAGTTTTTCAAGACATGGAATCTCGACCAATAGTAACACCATCTCTATCCCCATAGATTAATCCAAACTGTGATTCTGTTTCAGTTAATCGGCCACAGGTTTGAAAATCAGCAGCCTAAAATACAAATTAATGCAATAAATGAGGGCTTGAGTTGTAATAGCATTGAAGAATGGTCGTCTCGCCCCCATGATTAGGAGGGTGTTGTATGGCGACGATTAAAGAGCAAATTGATCTGATTCGCGCTGAAATTGACAAGACCCAAAAAAACAAGGCTACCAATGCCCACATTGGAAAACTAAAAGCCAAAATCGCTCAACTGAAAATCAAGGAAGAAAAAGCTCATGCTCACTCTAAAGCGAGTGGTGGCGGTAAAGGATTTGAAGTGAAAAAATCTGGTGATGCTACAGTTGCACTGGTCGGATTCCCCTCAGTAGGAAAGTCAACATTGATTTCACAAGTCACCGATGCTCATTCAGAAGTTGCTGGATATGCGTTTACGACCTTAACCTGCATACCT
>DUCL01000089.1:2152-4612 GCA_012959845.1 Candidatus Poseidoniales archaeon | reverse complement strand
AATAACAGTTCCCATTGAAGAATTAATTTGGCGCTCCAATCTAAGGACTTGTTCATGCAATTCTTTTTCACGTTTTGAAGTTTCAGATTTGTTTTTTCTTACTCTTGGTAGGATTATGAATGGTTCATGTTTTTTTAACGCCTTTTTCCATTGACGAACTCCTTTTGAATTGTTCGCTAAATTCTCGTCTAAAGCGCGCTTAGCGGATTTTGACACGTGTCGTTTTACTAATATGGCATTATAATCATCGTCGACAGGAACTTCATGTTCAAGGTGTTCACGTTCAATTTTAATGTAAGCGGTTGCAGTTTCATCGATAACTATGGCTGTTAATTCAGGATTTATAGTACCAATAGCATAATGTTGAGAAGTTGCAAAGGGTGTTATGCGAATACGATGCCCTTTATTTGACCCTTTAAGCAACCCTTTGACTTTTTTGGGTAGTTTGGCAAAGGGTACCTTCATTGTGAACCCTCCGCGGCAAAGGGTAACCCTTTGCTAAAACCTGCAAAGGGTTCTAACCCTTTGTCATTTTCAACATATTTCTTTTCAACTTTTGAAAACTTTGCACCTACATCTAAGAAAACCTGAAGCAGATCTTGGACTGCTTCGTTATTACCTCGCTTCATCTCCAGCTTTGCTTTCGCTGCCAAATCATAAAGAATGGGTATGAGGTTGGCTTGTATCCCAGTCTTCAGTTCAAGTCTGGGAGCGGGGACCACAATTCTTTATGTTCAAATTGTATTATATCGATATCGGTGTGGTCCCCACTCCTACGCGTGAACGGTTGTACTGATTGCTAATGTTCAGTTCACGCTTACTCAAGCGTTTTCTTTGATATTTTTTGATTGTAGCGAAGCCCGCTTTCGTGGGAGCGGGGCCCATTTAGGAGACTTTCTTTTGGACAAAGAATTTTGGGGATTTTCCTGAAATAATTACTTCTTCACCCATATGCGCCTCTATGGCTTTCTTCAATCCCTTGGGAAGATCATAGATTTTGAGAAACTCGGTAGTTGGATTCTTTTCAATGCCCTGAAGTTTCATTTGTTTTGAAATTAATTCTGCAAGATAATTTAAACTGGTTTTTTTAGATGGAAGGATTTGCAATATTTTTGCTTTGAATTTGGCAATATTTTCTGGCTTATTTTTGCCTTGTTTTGGTTTATTGCTCTTCTTAGCATTTGGTTGTGATTTCTTTTCTTTCACTGTAGTGGATTTGGCTTTTGCGGTAGCCTTCTTTGCTTTAGGTGAATGCTTTTTTGTATTGGTTGTTGCAATGACCTTCTTTGCTTTGAGGTTATGTTTTTGGGGGTTGGCTTTTGCAGATGATTTCTTTTTGGGTGATCTCTTTTTTTGTGATTTTCTAGAAGGAGGAGGGGGGGTTGCTTTGGTCGGGGTTTGCTGTGTTTTTTGTGGAACCGCAACTGCAGTCACCTTTTTTGGTTGCGAAATTTTACTATTGTTATCAAATAGCAGATCTAATACTCTGATAAACAAACTTCTTTTTTTCTTTTGTAAACTTCTCTTGTTATTACTATTAGCCAATTGTTTTATCCTTGTGGTTGCAGTTTCCCCTATATCTTTGGATGGCTGTGATGATTTTTTCAATAATTCTGGCATAAAAAAACCATCTTCAAACCACCACTGAACTAATTTTTCATCAACTATAGCCCAATCGATTTCAAATTTGGTTTTTTCAGTTCCGTCTTTCCATTTTTTAAATCGGTCATTGGTTAGTATTAATGCTCCACATTGTAATGCATGGTCGACCATTTCATCGTCCCGATTCATAAATCGCATTCCTTCTTCATCTATCATTTTTGCAAAATCTTCAATGCTCCCTTCTAGGGGTTTCTTTTGCTTTTTTGCTTGGCTATATGTTGACCGGTCAATACAAGTTAAAGGAGTATATCCAAGTAATTCCACTTTGCGTATTGCTTTGATTAAACGACTCGGTATCAGTTTCGTAACACCCTTTTCTGAATGATTAATCAAATTTGAACCATCGATAACAATATCATATTCTGCATTCAAAAATACCACCTCCGTTTTCCTTATCGCTTTCAAGAAGTCTTTGTAAATAACGCCACTACCTGCCAACTTATTATTTAGAAGCCGAAGATAAGTTCAATCTAAAGCATTCAGTTGAATGATTTAGCGGTTTGAATTAACTCAAGGCTGATGAAGATACCACTCGCTACCGCTTCCTTGGAGGCGATACCAATTGGTGCCATTTTCCTCAGTAAACCATTCATATCCATGTTCATCAGTTGATGTTGGAGTCGCATCTATCGCCGGAGTAAATAGTTCACTTTGTTGTATTGCTACTGGCTGTTGTTCAACAGTTACCGTTTCTGGTTGTTCCTCAACAATCTCTTGCTCTATTGGTTGTTCCTCAACAATCTCTTGCTCTATTGGTTGTTCCTCAACAATCTCTTGCTCTATTGGTTGTTCCTCAAC
>DUCL01000089.1:1757-2050 GCA_012959845.1 Candidatus Poseidoniales archaeon | reverse complement strand
GATTTTGTATCATCTCTAACCTCATCAGGTTTCCTTAGTTTCAAGTATCCAATTGTACCAATAATTGAGAATACAACGAGTATCGCAATGATGATTCCAGTCATCCCAATTGTCGATGATGAGGTGCCTTCAGTTGTTGTTTGAGTATTATTTTCCTCTTGTTGTTGTTGTGAAATTATTGTAAATGATGTTGAGGATTGATTCAAAATTGAAACTTCTCCAATACGATTGGTAATAGAAAGAACCCAAGGTTGACTCCAAGTTCCTTCTTCAAATCCTGTATTGATTAGAAG
>DUCL01000089.1:385-1538 GCA_012959845.1 Candidatus Poseidoniales archaeon | reverse complement strand
GTATTGGAATATTGTTCACATTCTGTACTATCAGTTGCATCACATACCCTTACATTTACTTCAATTGAGTTCTGTAATAATGAAGATAAAGAAACTTCAATCGACCAATCACCATCTTGAATAGAATGATTATCAATGAGTGTTGTACCTGCACTAGTAATCGTTACCAAACCTTCTGCAAAGCGGAATTGATGTTGTCCGGAAACTGTTAGGTTCAGATCATTTGAATCGAATTGCCATGAGCTAATATCTCCTGAAACAAGAGGTGCCAATGGAATTATTTCAAACGTTGAAGAAGTGATTGCCGTTTGACTTGGGTTCCCATGTCCATCGAAGAGGAATACTGTAAATTCATAATAGCCAATATCCCAATCTGTTGTTTGGAATAGAAGCGAAGACATCCCAGTATTAATTGGGGAAATAGTTTGATTGGAAACTTGGCTGCCATTGAAAGAAGCAATAACATAGCCATTAATCAACTCATTTTGCTCACTTAACCATTCTAATTGCACTATAATGTCATCGCCTATCGATACGATTTCATCATGATTAATTGCTGTTATTACAGGCCCAGTTACATCTACTAAACTAAAGGAATAATCAACACCGCTTTTGTATCCATCTATATCTTCAGCCATTTGTCCAGTTGTTTCTGAAAGATCTACCTCTAATTGCCATGTCTTCAAGTCACCACGGTTTGGAGTCCAAAGTGCTGTGTAAGCATTTTCGTTCTCATCCCAAGTAAGCATTAACAATACTGAGTTTCCTTGTGAAGGCGTCAAGGTGACCGATGCTAATAAATCACTTCTATTATGCAGAGATGTAACTGAAAAAATGAACCCTTCGTCGTGCAATTCCCAATATACATCTTCACTATCAAATATCTCGTAATGAGAATTATTTGCTGCAGCCATCGCTATTGAAGTGACCGATGGGAAAGCAGGGCCGATTTCAAATGCATAGGCTTGCTCTACAAATAGCACATTGTCATGAGCATCAACCAATTCTAATGCAAGATAATTTTGAGTTGTAGTTGTAGGGTTAAATCCTGTTGGATTGAATGAAGTAACATATCTGCCTAATGCAGAAAAATATGTTAATGAATTTGTTGTTGCTGGTTTGGTACTATCGCCTTGATGAATCCAAACCGAAC
>DUCL01000089.1:0-269 GCA_012959845.1 Candidatus Poseidoniales archaeon | reverse complement strand
CTGAATAGAGTTGAGGTGCGATATCATCAATCCACTGTACAGACAAATCTTTGAGAGTCACCTCATAGTTTTGGAAGTTAAATGGAACTGTATCTCCTAAAACTTGTAAGTAATATTGTGGCAAACATGATGTTGTTGCATTGTACCAATCGCTACAAGAAGCAAATGCAGATTGTGTTATGCTTGAGGTCAAATCAATATTATGTGTCCAGGACCAAGACATTTGAGGATGTTTAGCATCCAATTGTACTGCCATAGTTGTTGAAATG
>DUCL01000088.1 GCA_012959845.1 Candidatus Poseidoniales archaeon | reverse complement strand
TAATCAGACATACCCCGCAAGATTGGTATCGTAAACGAGGGAATGATTCCTAAGAGCGTCATCCAAAACAATTCACCCCGCAAATTACTTGCAAAATCCGCATTATCAGGAACCATAATTCTAGGCTCTTTTCTAATTGGGGTTATCACTAATCTAGCAATAACGTCATTCAAACTTCTATCCATCGGAACTGAAGAAAGGGCCACTAAGTCCTTTGTTGGATGTGATTCAATAGCAGCCCTATGGTTTGCAGCGGGGCCAATTCCAATTGACTTCCTAGGACTTCCATCCATCATCGCGCCCCGATAATTTGATGCCGGAGAATCGGCGAGAATCTCTACTTTCTTGGCTGGATAATTCAAGGTGATTTGCTCATGAGCAATCCGCCATTCACTCTCACTCGGACAACGCACTTCCCATTCAATGTCATTGTCCAAAATAGCGTTGTCAATTTTTTGCAGATCACTATTTGCATGCGAAAGAAGTTCTTCCAATGCAGAACCATCAATGCCCTCCATCAAACCATCCGGATTATTATCTGGTTCAGGTCCACTTAGTATGGTTGCAACCTGAGTCCTTGAAAGTGGGTTTTTGAGAACATAGAATGTTGGACATTCCACTTCATGTCTAGGCCTTTGGCCAGAATATACCCATCCACCTTTATCGGTTCCAATAAAGATGCTACTAGACTCAACCACTTCAAACTCAAGTCCGAGCAGGTCAATTGCCACTAATTTTCACCTCATTGAATAGACGACATCATGCGATTATACCATGCCATTCCAGCCTCATGGTCTTCCAGTTTTGAAAACTGAGGGAAGGGGGAGATCGAGCGCATATATCCGAATGCCGCAAAATCAACGAGGTCAGGAGTATCCCCAGCAAAGAAATCACCATTGTGAGATGATGTAAATTCACTTAGCAGGTCATGCCATAATTGTTTAGGTGAACGCCCATCTTTCTTTACCCTTGAACGAGCGATAAAGCCCCACATAATTGGAAATCCAGCCCAAGCGTATAAGCGCTTTGAGATAAAGCCAAATTTTTCTAATTTTGAAACGCGAACGGTTGTCTGAAGGGCTGAAAACAAACCCCCATATAAGATGGGAATTGTTGCTTTGGACATTTTAGTGTCAACCCATTGTAACCATTCATCACGTCGGGCAACATCATCTGTTGTCGATAATTTGGATGAGTTATATTTCTCATCAAGATAGAACATCATAGGTGTTGAGTCATAATGAATTGAACCGTCTGAATCGGTCAAGACAGGAACCTTATTCCAGTCTTCAACAAAGGCTAGTTCTTTTTTTGCTCTTAGGCCATTGATGCCAATGTAGTCAACATCAAGTCCAATATAATCAATCAAACCACGTATTTTCCAACTGAATGGACAGGTATACAGCAAGTGTACAGTTGGCTTACCCATGTGTTTGGGGCTATGGCTCTCCTTCTTCAAGCCTCGTCTGTTTCATCTGGCACAAGTTTCCAGCCCGCTTTCCAAAAATCCAAGTTATCTAGCCACAGCATCCACTCATAATCATCACATGTTAGCAGATGAAAAGCACGGCTTTCAAGCCCTTCTAAATTTGCTTTTGTTAAATTCCCCGCTGCGCAACTATTACGCCATTCAACTTGGCTGTGACGGATTTGCCGGCGAGCCTCTTCTGGTGAATCAAAATTCATTTCACAAATATCTCGCAATTCGCTAATCCAGGTGCGATTATCTTTCAATAACGGGTCATCAATGAAGTGTTTTTTTGATTTTTTTGAGAACGGCCACCATCCCATTACTGTCCCCCCTTTTACCAAACTCAAGGCTTGTGTTAAAACCTTACATCCACCTCATATCAACAATTCAATCAAATCATACGATTAAGCCATGTGTCAAAACATATTGGCAGGTACATGGGCAGGATTGTTGTTCACTTCTATGGCAAGACCAAAGACAAATCCATGGCCGCATTAATTCAAAATTACAGTGAGAGAATACTGCCGCGGGCAATAAAAATAGAGACGCATAGTGAAAAGTTAGGTGTTGATGATTATTTGAAACATTTACAATCAAAGCAAGGAACATTGATTTTGTTAGATGAAGGGGGAAGCCAATATTCCTCTGAAGAATTGGCAGAACTCTGTAAAAAGTGGGCATTACGGGGAGAGGACACACACCTTGCAATCGGACCTTTTGATGGTTGGCCGAAGAGCGGGAATACACAAGATATTGCTAGAATATCATTATCGGTAATGACATTTCCACATGAATTAGCATCTGTATTATTGCTTGAACAATTATATCGTGCCACCGAGATAAATCGTGGTAGCGGATATCACAAAGCATAGGGTGAAAAACACATGCCATTTGGTTGAGTTGGGGCAGAAGATGATCTTCACCAGCGAATCGGAAATGCAGTGGCTATTGATTGCCTTTGAGGCAATTATTGGACTAATGCTTGTTTTAGGTAGTCGCAGACAACCGTTCCCTACGCCCAGTAAGCGCTTTGGAACACTAACATTGCTAATCACCTTAGGATTTATAGTAGGTCAATCTGCGCCACATCCAGTATCTGTTTCAGGGCATTTAGCCACCCTTGCTCTACTGGGTGCATTTGGAATTGTTGCAGGAGTGCACCACATGATGGTCACACGTAGAGAAGTCCTCATCGCTCCAATGTCGGGATTCATGTTCTGCGTTGGAATGACCGGTTTGATTATCCAGACATGGCCAGATTTGTCTTTAGGAGAGCAATGGGCTGGATTTTTCTCATTAATTGTGTTAGCAGCAAGCCAAACTTGGCTTGTCTTCAGAGGGTTGTTGATTGGGCGGTTACCATTAGCTTGGTCCCAAGCGGGTATGGTCGCTCTTCAACGCGGGCAATTAGACGGCACTCATGGAGCAATATCTTGCTTTGAAAAGGGATGGGATGCAGACGAAGAACATCTCAATCCAATGGCATATTTGGCACTGCACAGAATTTACCTTTTCATGCAAGACGTGGAGGAGGCAGACAAATGGTTAGACTCTCTTGTTGATGCTGGGGGAGAAAATGCAGTGGCACGAGAATGGGTTGAAGCGATTCATGATTGCTTGAAATCAATTGACTCGAATGCCGCAAAAAGTCTCCCAGTATTAAGTGAAGAGGAATAAGCCCTCTCCGTTTACCGGAAAAACACACATATTGAAATATTTGCTCCGAATAATGCAAAGAACAGTGCAAAAAGGGTATTTATTGCACAAGAAGGCGAAGCCCTTAAGAGGATTAACGACTAATTATTAACTGAGGAGTAAGATGTTTGGAAATAATCAATCAAAGCGAATGGGGAATGTACTCTGGTTTGCAATATTGATTTGGTTTTCATCTAGCCTCCTTTCTCAAGCACTATACATTGGATTATATGGCATTCCATACGATGCAGTTGAATTGTTTGGAGGAGTCGGTCCGGCATATTACTTGTTAGTTGGTATTGAATTGGTAATGTGGGCTCTGCTCGCCGGTTTATCACTCACAAAAGTGTCGCGTAGGATGAAAATTAAACATTCAAATATGGTTCCAAGTCTCGGAAAGTGAATTTGTTAACCTACTAACAAGAGTCAGAACATATAGCAATAATTATGTTGCAATAAAGTAATGGCATTAGAGTGAATTGTTTTTGACCACCTCAAACACCTTGGAAACCACAATATCTTCATTGAAAATCGCCGATGACTTGAAGGGGTGTCAAGACAAGGAACTGCTGTGACTGAGATTATCGATACTCCAAAGTTTTCTGGTCGTCCAATGGATGTGTGCTTTTTATCAGAGGCAGATCCTATGCTTGCGCATTTGCCCGAAGACGCAATTATTCTCACCATAGAGGAGGCTAGAGACTCTTTACCACTAGCGTCAAAATTGTTAATCGATTTACAAGTGATGAATGATGAAGCACATGATTTGTGCGAAGAACTCGAAGTTTTATTGGAATCACTAAATCCAGGACATGAGCATGTAATTGAAATTGCAGAATATTTGGCTAAGCTCGTTTCTCAGTGGCAGGAAACAGCAAAAATGTTGGAATCAACCGGTACGAGGGTTGCATGTTTAGAACCAGGGCGCTTGGAATGGTATGGAGTAATAGATGAATCCCTTTCGTTGTTTTCATGGTCAATGGGCGAGGAAGATATTGAGTGGTATCATGCTGTAGATGCAGGATACAACGCCCGCAAACCACTCATAGAAGCATGACCTCCTCGCGTTGAGGACGGGGCAATGGTTCGCATCACAAGAGTCTACACCGGTGGAGGAGATGACGGTAGTTCATCGCTAGTCGATGGTTCACGTCGAAGCAAATCGGACCAACGATTTGAAGTCGTAGGTTGCTGTGATGAATTGAATGCAGCACTCGGAATTGTAGTAATGGAGATCAATCGTTTGCCAGAGCATGAGGATGGTGGCGGTAGCAACACAATTCAACGAGTACAGTTGGTAGTTTCGTCGGCATTGAAGAGAGTCCAAAATGAGTTATTTGATCTCGGTGGAGAGTTGGCCTGCGACCCTCAAAAAATCCCACAAAACATGGTATTAATTGGCCAACAACAATCCGATGTTTTAGTTGATGAAATGGATGCGTGGCTATTAGATTTAGAACCGTTGT
>DUCL01000087.1 GCA_012959845.1 Candidatus Poseidoniales archaeon | reverse complement strand
CGACTTCTCCAAACACTTCGGGGTATTCTTCGATATTGCGCTTCTTTACTTCTGCACGAATCATATCACCCATAGACAATACGGGAATTCCTGTTTCCGCAAGTATTGCTGCGAATTCCCCCTTGCCACTGGCAGGTAGGCCGCAGACTGCAATAACACGACCCATATTGACGAGGTGCCATCCGCCACACATCAAGATAGCCCTTTCAAATCAAACAAGAGGTCTAATATTGACCGATCACTTGTGCTGCCACTTTGCTTGATGTCGACCAATAAAGGCAGAAACTCCAATCTCTTTGTCCTCGCTATCAAACAGACTTGCAAACGCTTCTGCCTCAATAGCGACTCCTTGCTCTAACCCAGTGCTAAGTGCTGTTCTAATCGTCTTCTTTGCAACCTTCAGAGTATGAGTTGATTTACTGCCGATTATTTTGGCGATATTCATTGTAAATTGATACAATTGTTCTGGCTCAACGACATGGTTTACCAAACCACATTTTAGAGCATCATCGGAATCTATCATCTCACCCGTCATTATCATCTCCATAGTCTTACCATAGCCAAGCAAATTCACCAAACGTTGAGTTGCGCCATATCCAGGGATTAGACCAAGATTTATTTCTGGTGTTCCAAATCGAGAACGGTTACTAGCAATTCGAATATCACATGAGCAGGCAACTTCACATCCACCTCCTAAGGCAAATCCATCAACCATTGCTATAGTTGGTTTACTAATATTCCACAGTGCCTCTACTGCATTATCGGTAAACATTTTCCGAATATCATCACTTTTTTTACCAACAAATTCGGTAATATCTGCACCTGCAACAAAGGCATTTGGTTTCGCTCTTTTGCCTTGTTCTGGTTCATTTGGTTGTGCTCCAGTAATGACAACTACCCTAATATTATCAGTTTGTTCAACCCAATCAACCATGTTTTTGAGACTGGACATCACTTCTGCATTTAGAGCATTTAATTTGTCTGCCCGATTGATAGTAACAAAGGCGATAGAGCCCAAATCTTCGGAATCGTCAACTGCAATTTCCTCAATGCTGAGTACATCGGTTTGAGGTGCGGCCATAGTAATGCCAACCTGCTTCAGTTCATCATTTCACCGCTTGAATTATTGCATTACACTCATTTTGGGAACTGTTGTTCAAAACCGGTAATCAAATTGCATTCATTCTCACACAAGGATAGAAAACTAAAGGCGTTTAGGACGCTTTATGGGTGAGGAATCATTACCACTGGTCAAAGCAGTTGACATGGCAAAAAAATATGGTGATTTCATTGCGCTTCACCCGCTAAATGTTGAAGTTCATGCAGGGGAATTCTTCGGAGTTTTTGGGCCAAATGGTGCGGGCAAATCAACATTTATCAAACTACTAACAGGGCAACTAAGAGCAAGTAAAGGCAATATTGAAGTTCTTGGCGTTAATGCTAGAGAGGACCCACAAAAACTGAAAGCAAATATTGGTATTGTGCCTGAATCAGAATCGCCACCTTCTTTCTTAACCCCTGCTGAATTCTTGGAATTCGTTGCAAGATTGCGCGGTGTTGACAATATCACTGAAAAAGTTGAATATTGGCTTAATTGGTTTGGAATGGAAGAAAAAAGAGATACGATGTGCAAAGATTTGTCAAAGGGGCAGCGCCAAAAAGTAATGCTTGCAACCGCATTCATTCACAAGCCAAAGTTACTTTTCCTCGATGAACCATTTGCAAACCTTGACCCGATTTACCAGCGCAAATGTAGAGAATGGTTACTGCAGCATGTTAAGGATGGAGGTACTATTTTCCTATGTTCTCACGTTCTTGAAATGGCTGAGAGAATGTGTAATCGTATGGCTATTATCAATAATGGTAAGGTTCTCGCTGCTGGTACTGTCAAAGGACTGAAGGTAGATCCATCCGAAACTCTTGAAGATGTATTCATTCGTCTTGTCGGCCATTCGATTGAAGATGCGGAGAGATTCAAAGACGAAGGTGTCAAACATTCTGAGGAGGAATGAAAATGTCAACCACCTTCACTACTCGAGATTGGGCTGAGTTTGTAGATGGTGAAGGTGAGTATTCTGAATCAATAAAACTTGGAACAACAAATCTTGGAGCCAAATTACTTGAGCCACTTACAGGATTTGCTGCCTTCAAGACAACATTTTTGGTGATGTTTATTGAAGAAAAAAGAAAGAGTTTAGAATTCGCAAACAGGCGCCATATGATGCTTTTTCCACTAATGCTAGCACTAATTACTATGGTCACGACCATCGGATTGCAATTCTTGGTCGGCGATTCAGCAGCACAAGTTTCCAATATTGAACAAAAAACCTTCACTTGGGGCGAATTAAGATTCGCACTTCACTTGCCATTGTTAATGTTCAGTTTGGGAATGGGAACTTTTGCATTCATGGGAAAAGATGCCATTGTGCATCGTTCTGGAACAAAGAATTTCTTACTCGCAGCACCTGCATTACAACCTCTACCTAACTCTGTAGCCCACTATGCGTATTTCATGAAAGATTTACTATTCTATGTAATGTTGATTTTGACACCGGTGATTTTTGGAATGGCGCTTGGAATATTAATTGACAACTACACCTCGGTCAATACTCCACTTCTTTGGTCAAGTCTGCCATGGACTTGGATTGCGATGATTACAACGCTCGCTCAGGGTCTTGCAGTTTCATTCTTAGCCAGTTCACTGTGGATGAGAGGCCGGCCATATACAATAGTTGGTCCTGTGCTAATCGTCGCAATTGGAATCGCAGTAGGATTGGGCAAAGTTGATGCGAATTATTTCTTATGGGGATTAGCAGCTCAGTCAACACAAAATTTCGCTTTTGTAATAATTGGATTAGGTGCTTCAGTAATAATTGGACTAATCGCAAGTGCATTAATCACCGATGATTTTGACGTGGCTGTCGTTGAAAGAGGAGATTTATTAGGCCCGATTTACAACCGTCTTGGATTCTTGGGCAAAGGAGACCTCAGATTAATTGTCGCCAAAGAATTCGTTGATTTATTCCGTTCTGGTGCAATTAAAAAGATGACAGTATCTTATTCAATTCCATTAGCAGTATTATTGGGAATGGCTTGGCTAGTCGACTTTGCAGAAGCGCCAATTCCAATTAATTTGCTATCCTATGCACCGTTTTTGGGATTCTTTGGTTTCAACTTTTATTCATGGTTAACCATATTAGATTCTCCCGATTTTATGAATGGTCTGCCACTTAGAGTGCCTCAATTGATTCGAGCAAAGGTTGTGGTATATTTTCTCGCAACATCTTGGATTTCTCTGATTTTTATCGTAACAATGGCCTGGAGATTAGATGAATGGGCAAACTTACCTACCAGTATAGTGGTGATGTTTGCTAACTCAATTTACATTGTTGCTCTAACTGCTTTCTTGATGGGATTAAGACCAAACCGAGCAATTTTTGATGCTTCGGTAATGGTTTGGTTCTGGATCGGTTCAGTGATTCCACTACTCGCATTATTCCTGCTATCCTTTACTCAAGGTGATGTTTCCCTATATGGCAATTGGTGGGAAAGAACCAGTCAAGATGGACTGGCCGCAACTGCACAAATTTACGACCAGTCGGTTGTTCAGCAAGGATTCATGGGTATGCTTACAGTATCGCTATTACTGCTAATAGCAAGTGCACTGCTATGGAAATTGGTCGACAAGAGATGGAGAACTGCCCCCTTTGAAAACTGAGGACCCTCCTTTCTCGTTTGTTTAGCCGCAAGGCACAAAGGGGGATAACTGCCATTGCAGTTATCCAAATCGCCCGAAGGCGTAATGCACTATTCTATTCAGAATCGATAAGGCAAATTCATTGCCTCAACATATTGGCGGAAATGAGCCATGTGGCTTTTGTTATCTGATTTGAACCATTTTGGCACTATTGGCACAGATATCCAAGTATTCCCAACGCTCTTTTGGAAATGGTCCTTGTCAATTGAATTCAATTCAGAAAGCAATTGTTCATTCTTAGCCTTAATAGCCGCATCATCTTTGCAACAAGGGCCGCTAGAGACTTTAGTTGTCTTCTTTAAACGGAACCTGTAAGATAGTTTCATTTCCTTAAGATATTGTCGAAAGTGTGGCATGTGTTCCCAGTTATCTAAACTGAAGCTTTGAGGAACTAGAGGCAGAAATGCGCCCCGATTAGTATCATATACTTGATCCAATTTCATGGAACTAAGTTTAGATAACAATTGTTCGTTCTTAGCTAGGATAGCTGCAGCATCTCTGCAACAAGGGCCACGAGAGAATTCTGTTGGCGTACTAGGCGCCTTGTTCTCTACCCACTTTTGTCGTCGGGCTTCTGCTCTGGGGTCAGCAAGCCCACCACTCTTCCTATTATTCCGTATCTTCTGACCAGTACGGCGGTCCTTCCCATTGTGCACTCTTTTTATATGTCTCATATGTTTCATGTATTTCTAACCTCAATTGTTTAGCAATTAGCCGATCGCTAACGCGTATCGGATATTGTCAATTGTGGTTATTTTACTGCATGAGACTCACGGTGCCCTTCGGATAAGGATACTCTGTCACCTACCCTATATAAAGAGAAATTGAGGACATCCCATTTTTTGCGAATAATTGTGCCAAATTGACTGTTTCAAT
>DUCL01000086.1:3849-4643 GCA_012959845.1 Candidatus Poseidoniales archaeon | reverse complement strand
TGGGTCTTCAAGTGGCGGTTGTTGTGCTGCTGCTGCTGAAAATGGATAGAGGTTACAGGCGACTACTTGAATCGGCGCATAACCCAATTCATCCAGACCTGTGCGGTCTGCTTCGCTTTCTAAGCGCGCCAATAATGGCCCATGGATTGCTGGGTGAAGTGATTTTACTCTTCCATCAAAGATTTCCGGGTGACCGGTAATATCTGAAACTCCGATAACTTCCAATCCTGCTTGTTTCAATTTTCTTGCAGTTCCACCGGTTGAAACTAATTCAAAACCAAGTTGTGCTAATCCTTTAGCAAATTCAATAATATTGGTTTTATCGTAAACACTGAGCAATGCTCGTGGACGGGTGGCGGCGTTTTCCATGATTGGACCCGTTATCGTTGGCACTTGCGAGTCGGTATTGAACATAGTGGCTAAGCCAACATTTGACCAATGCCGCAATTATGTCATTATTCGCAATACTGCAAGCGATTATCAGTCACCGCGAGCAGATATCACTTGGTCCACTCTAAGTAAGCCACAGGCGGTTTCACAAGCCGCTTCAATAGCATGAGACAAGGTTTCAGCACTTGCTAAGGCCTCATCGATTGTTCCTGCTTTTCCATCGCGCAGGATTCCTGCCTCGCTATTTCCGCCTCGGTGTAATGCTCGTAATTCAAGCAAACAATCCAAGCGATTTACTCCAGCGTTTTCTCCTAAGGTTGCTGGTATAGATTCTAGGGCTCTTGCAAATGCTTCCATCGACAATCTCTCACGGCCAGACTGGTTTTCTGCTGCTTCCTTAATTG
>DUCL01000086.1:0-3816 GCA_012959845.1 Candidatus Poseidoniales archaeon | reverse complement strand
CCGGTTAAGACCTCGCCGGTCTCCATTGCTGAGGTAACTGAACAAAGTGCATCATAGAGGCCACGAATTACTTCTTCACTGGCGACTCCGTCGCCACCGCCAACATCAATAGTTGCGATTCCGGTTTGTTGTCCAGCCAATAGGTGGATACGTTCTCTTCGGCCTTCTGCCCCCTCAAGGGTTTCGATTTTCAATTGAGTGAAATTGCCTAATGCCTCTTCTGAAATATCATCTAAGTGGTCAATCATTTGTGCTCCAGTAGCCAGAGCAATATCTTCAGCACCAGATTTTTCTAAATTACCTAAAACAAAAATTCCCTCGTCGACCAATGCGTGAAGAATTCTTGGTTCAACGCCTTCTGCAGTGAACACTAAGTTTGCACCACTGCTGATAATTTGCTGGGCTTTGTGTTGTAATCGCTCTTCCTCAATATCCATGAAAGAAGCCCATTTTTCAGGATTATCAACTTCAATTTCAACATCACGAACTGTTGATTCTATTTCTAACGGGCAAGATAATACTACTACGTTGCCAGCATCCAATGACTTCGGTAGTCGGTCTAAATCAAGCCGCTTCTCAATGATTAGTCCAGCGATAAGTCTGCTATCTCCAATGCTTCCAACGCCTCGCTTTGCCATTCTCACATCTTCGGTGCTAATGTGTAAGTGGCCATTTTTCTCGCCGGCAACGAGTTGGGCTGCATTGACTACCAAATCTGCCATTAAATCTCCACCAGCCTCTGCTGAAGTTCCACTCATTGCAGTCTTTGCAACCTTTCTGAGGTGTTCAATAGAATCTGGTTTTATTGTGATTATTTTGGATTCAAGAGTTTGTAATGTAATATCTAATGCCCTTTGGTAACCTTCTACCAGTACTAATGGATGAAGTTTTTTATCCAATAATCGGCCTGCTTCTCTCATCAAATTACTTGCGATTAACAAGCAACTGGTAACGCCATCGCCGCAAGCATTCTCTTGAGATTCGGCCAAAGCGACAAATGCTTTAGCAGCTGGATGTTTAACCAATAATTCAGCGACAATCTTTGCCCCATCATTGGTTACTGTGGTTTGTCCATTGGTCTTATACATCATTTTGTCAAGACCATTTGGGCCAAGAGTTCCTGCTAATAGGTCGCCAAAAGCAACCGCTGCACCAACCAGTTTCTTTGTAACTTCAACACCTGAAGTCACCGATGTCGTAGGAGAGACAATCACTACTGGAGCGCGTCCTGAGCCATCGTTTGGTAGCGACATCATCCCTTGGGCGCGGCCACGCCTTGATGAACCCTCCTTCAATTGTCATCGAGCAATTTCATCGCCCTTTACGGGATTTACGGCGCTCACCTTTACCTGAACCTTTGCGCCTTCCTTCCCAATCACGACTTTCTCTTGAACGGCGATCTTGTGAGTCTTCCCAGCGCTTGTTAGGTTTGGCAAGGCCTTCTGGCATATCTGCAAATGATTCGATGCTCAATTTCATTCCACCCAATTCATCTTGTAATTGGTTGACATTTTCTCCACCTTTACCAACCAAGGTTGCAATCATATTTTGCGGAGCATAGACCTTAGCACTCTTTTCACTTGTGAAGCGAACTTCACATTGGACTCCGACCCATTGCTGGATTGTTTGAACGATTTGTTCTTTGGCCAAGGTTTGCATTGGTGATAATTGGCCTCTTGCTGCTGATGCTGATACTGGAACTACTGCTATTTCTGAACCGAATGCGAACATTTCATGAGTTATTTTTCCGCTTGGGAATTCAACGACTTCAATGACTGGTCTTGCCAACTCTTCTTGCATTCCCGTTGGCGCTTTTACAGTCATTCGCAATTCCAACACCTCTTGAATTTGTCCGGCTTCTACGTGAATAATTGTATCTAATACTTGGCTGACTAATCCGAACTCAACCTTGCCAATCAATCTCTGAATCGCCTCTAAGGCAGAGTTGGCGTGAGTGACTCCCAACAACCCAACACCTGCAAGTCTAACATCTGCAAAAATCTCAAAATCTCTCGCCCTTCTCACTTCGTCAAATATTACGAAATCAGGCCTAACCAAGAAAATAATCTCAGCGGTTTTTTCTAAGTCGCCTTCAAGTGGTGCGTATTGAGTTATTCGGTCGGCTAATTGCAAATCTCGTGGAGACTCCATCGTTTTGACCATGGCGCCAACTTCTGTATCGAGATATTCTGCAATCGCTTGAGCCAGTGTTGTCTTGCCTGAACCCGGCCGGCCACAAATAAATACGCCACGATGGTGGTCGGCAAGCCTGTCGATGAGACGCGAGTCAAGTTCATAATCGCCGATTGATAGTTTGGCAACTGGGCGTACAATTGTCACTTCTCTTGCATCTGAAAATGGTGGCCATGCGCATGAAATACGTAGATCGCCTAATTGGATAACTTGGCAACCCTTTCTATCAATTTCAAGGAAACAATCACTACGATGCCTATTGTTTTCCACCAGTTCAACCAGTTCTTCTTGTAATGCCTCTAGTCGTAGAGTATCCCAATCGGTATCTGATTCAACTTCTATTAATTTTAGTTGACCAATAGAACCCTGTTTGACTCGAGGAGGGCAATCGGCTTTGAGGAAAACGGTGTGTACTTGTTCCATTAACAAGTCCTCAATCGCTTGGGGAAGGTCGGGGTGGTCACCAAACTTAGCCATTGCAATCAGTTAAGGGCCGGGCGATGAGCATTTCACCCCTTCGCCTCCTAAATCCCACCAATCGGGACTCGCCAGTCGTAAAAAGAGGCATCAATCTCTTGGAGGATTGGTCTGCTGTTCCCCGATTTGGTCTGTTGCGCCAATAATCGCTTGCTCAATCCAACGCGCTGCGCGCAATGTGGCTCCGGGCGTAGGAAATTGACTTGGTTGGGCATTATTTTGTTGTGATAAAGGAGATAGTAATTGGCGCCATTCCATTTCTAATGGGGGGGTTGAAAATTCGGTCGCTATGGTTTCAAATCCCTTTTCATTTTGTAACTGAATGTTTTCATGATTATTGAAATCAACAAAAATTGTCCCTAACTCTCCAATGAAGTTGAGTTGGCGCTGTTCGCTTTGTGAAGCCCATGCCACCGAGATATTGGCTTCAATACCACCTGGAAATTCAAGCCACATAGAAGTTTGAATTGGCCTATTTTGTTGATTTGTTTGAAGGCGAGAAATGTGTAATCGTTGTGGTTCAACTTCACCTTGTACCGAACAAACAGTATCTATTGCATGAACACCTAATGCTTCGATAACATCACCACCAAGTGGTGCATTTCTTGTTGAATGGCGGGTGAACTCAATGCGGTGGAGAGAGCCGATTACTCCGTTAGAAACCATCGCTTTGGCCTTCTGAATGCCTGAATGGAATCTTAATAAAAAACCTACAGAAAGTGATTGGCCGGTTCTGCGGCTACAAGACAGTACTGATGCTGCTTCTGTTTCTGAAAAGCCTAATGGTTTCTCAACCAAGACATCAATGCCGTGTGACATCAGTTCAATCGATAGTTGGCAATGCGTTTCAGGTGGGGTTACAATGGCCACTAAATCAACCGTATTCTCTTTGACCATTTCTTGCCAAGACGAGAAGGTTGCATCTATTGCAGATGGCAGATTGGCCAGTTTGTCTGCATCGGTATCGCAGACAAATAATTGTTCAACCAATCCTTCTTGTTTGAGGGATGTAAGCGTTCTAATGTGAACTTGGCCCCAACGGCCAGCACCAAGTATTCCAACTGTAAGAGCCATACCAACGAATCATTCGTATGGTCGGGGTTTGATAGTGTTGCCCTGTTGGTCCTTTGCTGTGAATTGGAAGGA
>DUCL01000085.1 GCA_012959845.1 Candidatus Poseidoniales archaeon | reverse complement strand
GACGAACGGACTAAATGCTTTTGACAAATAAACCCACAAATAGTGAGTTTTTGTGATATAATCTCAAACTCAAGATTGGTATGGTAGCCAAGATTCAGTGGCTGGGTCATAATACGATAATGCACCATTTTCATCTTTGGACCAATTGGTTCCATTTTCTTCCCATTGTACTGGTTCACCCGGTGTTCCAACGGCAAGTTCAGGTACTGATTTGTCAACATCAGTCTGAGCAAATGCTGCTTCTGAAGCAGCATCGAGTTCTGCGTTTGCAACTTCAAATGGGGATTGACTTACCGGAGCATCACGTCTGAAATACATTACAGCAGCAATAATTCCAATAATCAAAATCGTTATGATTGCATAAATCATCACATTTCCTTCCTCCTCAGCAACTTCTTGCTGGCTTCTCAATGGGTCTTCAGGATAGAAATCCCATCGGTCTGGGACATTATCGCCATCAGTATCGGTAGTTTCATTGGCGTCATTAGGGAATGCATCATCTGCATCATTAACTCCATCTCTATCGCTATCGATTTGATTCAATGCACAACCGTCTTCATCTACAATCCAGCCAGGAACAGTGTTTGGACATTTATCTAGATGATTTCTGATACTATCGTCATCATCATCCTTTTGCTGGTCAGAGCAACCGTTGATATCCACAGTTTCACCGGCAGCAGTATCAGGGCAGTGGTCATCTGAATTCCAGATGTCATCACTATCTTCATCTTTCTGTGAATCAGCACAGCCGTTGATGTCAACTTGCTCACCACTCGGAGTGACTGGGCAAATGTCAGTAACATCCATTATTCCATCGCCATCAGAGTCTCGCTGAGAACTTGAACAACCGTTGATATCTACAGTTTCGCCCAATGGTGTAAGTGGACATTGGTCAATGTCATTGGTAAAGAGGTCACTATCATCGTCCTTTTGAGAATCTGAACAACCATTTGCATCTGGAACTTCGAGAATAGGAGTGGAGTCACAAATATCATTACTATCGACAATTCCATCACCATCAGTATCCCTTTCATCACTTGCACAGCCAAAGCCATTAACATTGGCTCCAGCAGTTGTGTTTGGACATTGGTCACGGTCATCCATTATTCCATCTGAATCAGAATCCAATTGCGATGTAGCACATCCAGCAGCATCAACAGATTCTCCAAGCGTTGTGCTAGGACAGTCATCATAAGCATCCATCACACCATCAGCATCAGAGTCTTCTTGACTTGCGGCACAACCAGTAGAATCAACAGGTGAACCAGCAGGAGTATTTGGACAAGCATCCATTGCGTTATTTACACCATCTAAATCATCATCCTTTTGGCTTTCCGCACAGCCATTTTCATCGACGGTACTACCAGCAGGTGTTCCCAAACATTGGTCTCCATTCACGCCATTTGCATTATCGCCATAGCCATCATTATCAGCATCAGTCCATTGAGTGTTATCTGAAGGGAATGCATCAGCATTTGCTCCGGTAGGATTGTCTCCATATCCATCGCCATCCGAATCAGCCCACTGGGTGCCGTCATTAGGGAATGCATCCGGATTGTTTCCAGCTTGGTTATCTCCATATCCATCGCCATCTACATCACTCCATTGAGTATTGTCTGCAGGGAATCTATCAGGATTGTTTCCAGTTTGGCTATCTCCATATCCATCACCATCACTATCTTGCCATTGGGTAGAATCAGTTGGGAATTCATCAGGGTCAGTTCCACTGGCGTTATCTCCATGGCCATCACCATCAATATCTGACCATTGTGTTGGGTCATTAGGGAAATGGTCTCCATTTGTGCCAGCACTATTATCTCCATATCCGTCACCATCGCTATCCTTCCATTGAGTTGGGTCAAGTGGGTATTCATCAGGATTGTTTCCTGCAGAATTATCTCCATATCCATCACCATCTCCATCATACCATTGAGTTGGGTCATTAGGGAATGCATCTGAATTATTTCCACCAGCATTATCACCATATCCGTCACCATCAATGTCAGACCATTGGCTTGAATCACTTGGGAATGCATCTGAATTATTTCCATTAGGATTGTCCCCATATCCATCGCCATCAGCGTCAGACCATTGGCTTGAATCATTAGGGAATGCATCAAAACTGTCATTGTGGCCATCTCCATCAGTATCTATTTGAGAACTTGCACATCCGTTTTGGTCAACAATTGTTCCGATTGGAGTGTTAGGACAGGTGTCCTGTTCGTTTGCAACACCATCATTATCATCATCAAGAGTAATATTGAAGCAAGCAGAATCTCCAACTAGTTGAACATTTAAATCAGAGAATAAATCTACAATAACACAATAATTTCCACTGGTTGTTGGTGTTGAATATGTGTATAGTGGCATACTCATGTTAGATGCTGTAGCAGTAAAGTTGGTTAAATTCAAAGTAGAAACAGAAGCACCACTACTATCAGTAACTCTGATTTGGTACTTGTAATCATCACTGGTGACTAAATCATATCCTTTGACAGAAACATCATTTGTCGATGATGTACTGCTTGTTGAATGACTATCAATTAACAGAGTTGGTAATTGTGGAACAAAGTCAACATCTCCGAAACCAATCCATCCAGCGCCGTTACCATGATTGGTTGTCGTATTGTTGAAAGAAAGAATTGCAGCGAAGAAGTGGTCATTCAAGGTAGTTGGACCAGTCCAATTTAGTTGAGTTGTAAAGGAGGTTACTGTTGCGGTAAAAGACGTGTAATTAGTATCGATCATAGATGCATTGAGTGCAGTATATACATTCAATGAAACATTAATATTGTTCTCAAATAGGACTGCGTCAACGACTAACCATTCCAAATAATAATCTGTGCCAATAGACAAGTTTGTTAGCGATATTTCTCCAGTTGATGAAGATGAAGTAGTAACTTCTACCATCTCTATGTATGTGTAATCCTCATCATAAGCAATATAGCCGCCAGTTGAATCTTTGAAGAATGAAACAATATAGTATTCAGATTCAACATTTTGAGGCTGAGATACTGTTACATTGTGTGTCATTATAGATGCTGTAGCATTGAATGAAACATTGGTAGAATTGGACCAAGAGATATTGCCATCTAGCATTACTTGTGCACTTGAATAATTATAATTGTAATTAGTACCAATACTTAGCCCACTAAAGGTAATCATTGCAGATGTTAGACCCGTGGTTGTTACATCAACACTTTCCATACTTTGGCCACCACCAGGATTACTGGTTGTAATATCAATATCGTATGTATTTGTTGCACTGCTCCAACCGTATACTTTGATGTATGTGGTTTGGTTTGATGTTGAAGTGTATGACATTGCTTCGTTATCAGAAACAGAGCCCGATGAACTCAAAAAGTTCCCACTAGCAGACTCCCAATTACAATCAAGATCTCCACTACTATGCAGGAATGTAATGTTTGCGTAATAGGTGACTCCAGTAATCATTTGAACCTCAAAGAAATCCTCATCAGTAGTCGTGTGGATACTCAATCCTGTACAAGAAACGGGAAGTGTTGATGCTTGTGTGGCAGTTGCTTGACCGTCATTAGGCTCTAAAATATCTGAGACAAGTGTATTAGAACCGGCACAATTTGCAGGAACTGAAGTTCCATTTCCACCTGTACCGTTTCCTGAACTAGTAGTAAACTTCCAAATATCTAAACTCCAACTGCCAACTCCTGAATATCTACTAATATCTAGGTAAACCAATCCATTATGCGCAATAGATGACCCATTTGTAGTAACTATTTCCGGATTACTTTGCCAACTGCTTGATATTAGATTCTGACTTGTGTTATCATACAAACCTAAATCAAAATCATTTACAGTAGTAGTCCCATTGGGTAGTGTAGTAGTAGAATTGAATGATAGTCTCATGGTAACGCCTTGATTTGAACTTAAACTGACTCTTAACCAATCGTGGTCATCGTTTATATCCAATTCACCAGTTCCAGATAAGTGTCCAGTAAAAATGTAATTTACAGCATTGGTTGTGTTGTCTGAAGAATCTCCACCTGAACCCATATCATTCTGATTTGGTCCAATAGCTTGAACAGGGCTGGCAATAAGTGTCAAGGAACTAATCAGCATCAATAATGCAACAATCACTGGCTTCAAATTTGCAGATGTGGCGGGTATGGCGTTATCACGCATGAACAATGCAGTGACAACCACTTTATCATAGTCATGCATAATGCAACAGTGCTATATTTGCACCAATTAGATTGCAGTAGGTGCAACATGGCCTTCCTTTTTATCATCTGGAGTTCTAACTCTAGACCATACTCCACCCATTAACTCATCATGATGATTTTGACAGTAGTGGAAGCGACGGTATGCTTCTCTAAACGAATAGGCTTTTTTTCCAGTTGCAACAAGATAACCTTCGGGCGAAAGTCGCGAAACAATTGCGCCTTCATCACCACAACCGGGTAAATCACAGACTGCAGGCTCCGGCATAATATAGCGTGAACACAGGACCCACTTTAACTATCGCATCAATGTTACTAAAAACACCACTATTTCCACTAGAAATGTGTGTTAGAATAATTGAAGAAAAATCATTCAGAATCTTCATCGGAGGCTGCAGGTTCAATCACTAGAAGTGGGATATTTGCTTCGATAGCATCTCCCTGTGAAATATTTACTG
>DUCL01000084.1 GCA_012959845.1 Candidatus Poseidoniales archaeon | reverse complement strand
GCAAGGTGCCTTGGAATAAAAAAACCAACTTTTCTTGGAGTTAATCCATGATTGCGCATTAACTTATCATGTTGCAAACAAGCGACAATGGATTGCGCAGAACAACCAGGATTGGCTGTTACAAATTTCATTATTTCAATCTTCAATCTTTCAAAGCGAGCCTTCTTCTGACTCCCTTTACCCTCTCTTCTTGGCATAGAGCAAAATTTCACTTCTACCCATATCAAAGAAATGATGGGGGTCCCATCAATAATTGCCAATTGTCAACGCTTATTCGAAGGTGACTGGTTGTTGTGTCTTCCAATTTGCAGTAGCTAATTTCTTTGCTTTACCATCTGCAATAATTGGCTGAATATCCTTTAGTCTGCCATGCATCCCGTGTACTTGGAATTTGATTCTCAATTCTGCTGTTCTATCGCGTTGAACCGCTTCGAGTTGTTCGTCGTCTAATTCGATGGTCGCTAGTTTTTCGCTGTTGCCTTTGATGCTTACGGAGAAGGTGTTTCCAGCGACAGACAATGTCGGTTGGAATTGCCAATCATCAGGATTATCCATCCAAACTGAAAGGTCGACCGAAAGAGAGTCTCGGATGTTGACGCGGCTGATTTCTATTGTGTCTACCATGTTGACCATTCCTTCGCAGTGGGTGCTACTCAATACCTTTTTCTGTAAACCATTTTGTTCACTCGTAAGCAATTTCAACTAATTTTGGAACCAATACTATGATTTTTATTGTTAATTGCCAATCGTTTCCTGGGTCAGGGTCAGGTAATCCTTCAATTGCAGAATCCGGTTCTGCTTGTTGTGCAACTACCGTTAATGTCCAATTTCCTTGTCCCTTTCTTGCCCCAGATTGTGAAAGTAATATCTCCATCAATTGTGAACTTGAATCCGCCTCATAAATTCCGTCATCGCCAAGGGGATTGATTTCTTCATCATCAATCATAGCGGAAGTGGATTCGTTATTTGTTAGATTGCCTTCTTCCGTATTTGCAGTCTTGCGATATCCGTCTTCTGTTATCAGCAATATCAATGTGAAATTATCTTGTGGAGCAATCAAATCTTGGTCTAATTCCAGTAAGGCTTCAAATGAAATTATTCTTCCATCTTCTCCAGGCGTAATATTACCTTGCCATTCTTCTCCTTGGTCAAGATATTCATCCCAACTATATTCTAATTCTAGAGTTTCCCAAGTTACCTCAAATCTTCTCGTTGTGATATTAAGTTCAAAGGACTCGGTCACTGTCGCACCTTGTACATCAGTAATAGTCAAACTGCAATGTAAAATTCCTGAGCGATTGGTCGGGACGAGGATTGTTTCTTCATCGGAATCAACATCATTACGACTATTGGTGTCTCCATCACTATCTCTCTCTAAATCTAAATCCCATGCAAAATCAAGTGTTCCGCCTTCTGGGTCAATGCTATTGCTGGCGTCAAGAAAGACACTATCTCCTGCTCTAATGACTTCTGGTATAGTTAGATTCAATTTTGGCGCACCATTAACACTTATCGTTGCGATGGCATCATCTTCTCCACCTTGGTCGTTAACGACGGTAAGACGAACTGTATATACGCCAAATTCTGAATATGCATGAGAGGTGAAACCGACTATTGTTTCGGCCAAATCACCATCACCGAAATCCCATTTGTAATTGCTAATGACCCCTTCAACAGGAGATGATTCTCTTGCATCAAAAGTCACCATATCGCCTTCTTGTATTTGCAATGGATAGGCTTGCAGGCTTGCTCTTGGGTCCACAGTAGTATCGAGGGCATTGATACAACCGGACAAGCCTGAAGTCAATATCATGAGGGCGGTAAGAATTAGCAAAGAGGTGGTTCCCCTCATCCTTTTTGCCCCTAACATAACCCCTACGGGGTTAGTCCTTGTTTCTAATGCTGTTGGATTGGAGTGTGATATTTTCCAACTGAATGGGGCTTGATAAAATTAGCAATTGGTTAAGAAGTCTCGGCAACAGGTTTGATATTATGGCGCAAGACTTACTCGGTGGAGAGCGGGTTTTAGCGTTTGATTTGGAGACCACGGGCATCTCAACCAATAGTGATAGAATCGTTCAATTGGCATTGATAGGAGTCGATTCAAATGAATCACCAATTCATTTTGAAACCATAGTCAACCCGCGAATACCAATACCATTTGGAGCGAGTAATATTCATGGCATTCATGATGCTGATGTGAGAGGAAAGGGCGATTTCTCTACTATTGCAGATGAGACTTTTGAACTGATAGATGGATCGGTTATCATCGGCCATAATGCAAGACGTTTTGACATGAAATTACTTGATTCTGAATTTCTTCGCCTTGGCAAATTGCCACCGAAACCAAAAGTTGTGCTAGATACTCTTGAGGTGGTAAGAAGGTTGAAAATTGCCCGTCCACATAACTTAGGAGCACTGTGTAGGCGTTATGGAATCTCATTAGAAAACGCACACACCGCCGCTGCAGATGCTGCTGCTGCAATGCTTTTGTTTTGGCGGCTAACCGTTGACCATCCGACTTCATTTAGAAGAAGTATTACAGAAGTAGAACGTTGGTTAATGCATGGAGAAATTAAATCTGATGCTTCGGCTATTGGACGAGGAATCAATGATTTGAGTTTGGTAGACCCGCAGGGAAAAATAAGGAGAGATGGGGAACAATTTATTGTTGCTTTCGGACGACATAAGGGTGAAGATATTAGTCAAATAAAAAATGATGACCCTCAATATCTCAATTGGTTATTATCTCCAAAGGGAATTGAAGATGAGGCTACTAGGGAATTAATTCGAACTCAATATTCCCTATGATGTTCAACGCCATCTGGCATTGGGTTCCAAGGCAATACATCACACCAATGGCCAATTCGCCACGCCCTGCCTTGAGTCATTACAGAGCCGATGAAAATAGGTCCTTGGTGGCCTGTGTCCAGTAATTCTTTCAGCGCATCCAGACCTCTTCCATCAAATTTTGCACTATTGCGAATACCGCTTGGCATTACGCGGCCACTTTCATCTAATGGCTCGCATAATTCAATCGCAGCTGCTCCAGATTCTAAATCAATATCGTGTAATAGAATTACTGCGTCAGCAAAATCTCCTTTGTGGAGAGTCCCATTATCGCTTCGCCATTTCCACCAATGTGGGCACCATGCTTTCCAGTCACAAAAGCCACCACATGATTCTTCACCAATTTGTGGAGCCATCGGCAGCGGAGTCGGCTGAGTCTTATGCCATGCATCAAATGCTTGCTCGAGTACACTATCCCCTTTTGCTTCCCATTTTGCTGATGTCTTGGTATACCATCCCTCTGCAATAACTGGCGGTGCATTTGGATTATTTGCCAATAAAATATCACGATACATTAGCAACTGGCGGTTCACTTCGCTCTTCAATGCGCCTTCTGGTGTTCTTCCTGTTTTGAAATCCGCAACTACCCATCCACTCAGTTTGCCTTCATCATCAACAGCGGCCAGCAACAAATCTAATCTTCCCATCAAACGTCCATCACTTGTTTTTAATTCACCTTCAACGGCGATAACCAATGATTGAATTTTCCTCCATAATGCAGCGGTTACTCTCTCATGCGGTAAGCCGCGTACACCAATGTGGTCCAATAGTAAAATGATGCCACCTTTTTGTTGGCGTAAAGCCTCACTCCACTTATCTTCCTTCCATTTTGGGTGTCTTGGTGTAGCAAAAAATAATGCCTTCTCCTCTTCCCATCTGGCTCGTAATATTATCTCTCCTTCTTCCTTTAACCAACCAGAGTCATTATCATTTTTTGCAGAAATATCCATGTTTAGAAGGTCTTCTAAAGATGCGTGAACTGCCGTTCCTATCGACGCTGCCATTCCTGCCTTTCGAGGCAGTCCTTGGCGGCTCAGCCAATACATCCTTGGACAGGTTTCGTAACGATTCCATGCTGATGGAGAAAGTTGGTGCGGACGTGCTGTCTGATTCGCATCTCCGCTCATGCCATGTCGTTTACCTCAATGATGATGAAGGCTTTGTCATGACATTGCCCGCCAATGGTTTGATACATTATCCGGCACGTGGCAGTTACATGGAAGGACCAATGCTCAGATTGAACTCAGATGTCAAAACCGATAATGCCATGGTCATTACTTGTTTTCCAACCGTAGGAATGGTCTCGAGTATCGTTGGTCACTATTTGATTGACCACTTGGACCTTGAATACGTAGGCGGCGTTGTTGACCCTCGCTTACCTTCTATCTCACTTATTCAAAAGGGTGTACCGCTACCTCCAATTCGCGCCTATGCTGGTGAGCCAACATGTAACCTTGAAGGTTGTACTCAAATTATTCTATTAATGAGTGAATTAGTAGTTCCAGAACAACTTGTTCATGAGATTGTTTGGTCCTTATTTGAATGGTCAAAGGCAGAAGGAATCAAGGCCGGAGTGGTAATAGATGCTTTTGCCAGAGCTGGAATGAAAGGCAATTTGAATGGCTCAGAACCTGTTGTTGATTACGATGATACTGAGGAAATTGACTTAGTTGGTATCGGGGCAAATGAAGAAATGAGAAAGAAACTTGTTGAAATGGGCATTCCATTACTTGAGCAAGGGGTAATCAAAGGAATTAATGCAGCGATTTTAGGAGAATCCCAGCGGCGTGGACTTGGATTGATGTCGATAATGGTTGAAGCCGATACA
>DUCL01000083.1 GCA_012959845.1 Candidatus Poseidoniales archaeon | reverse complement strand
GTTGATACCCAAGAAGAGAGGAATGTATCATTACTGATATGATAACGTATAATTCCAGAATCTTCACTTCCAATATAAGCAATATCTTGATGGATTGCCACATCGTTTAGGAAGTCAGAATCCATTCCATCAGATGAATCATAACTTAATATTGAAGAAGATGAAAGATTGACAATACTAATCCCGCCACTTTGGTGAGTAGATATCATAATTCCACTATCGATAGCAATGTTGGCTATTGAATTACTATACATTCCATTTGCATTAGTAAATGAATGAATTATGCTTCCATTCTTTGCATAATTAATAATGCCATGCGCTTGAGTGCCCATGAATACACTATTCCCATCAGTTTGTATTGAGGTAGCAGTCATTCCATGAATTACCGGAGTTAACCATTTGGAATGGCCTATATCGTATCTATCCAAAACATAGGGATTTGTGATGAATAAGATATTATCTAATTCAACAATATTTGTCATATCTCCTGAACTTGGTGAACTAGAGATGGAGATTTGTCCATCATAATGTATAGAATCAGTAGGCGTTAATTTGACAAGTTTGCCAGTATAATCCGACATTAGGATAGTATCTTTCATCGGTGCGCGAGAACCGCTTGAAGGCCAAGCAAACATTGCTCTTCCGGCATAGATGCCATAACTGGATAATGTTTCAGTAGTTCCAAAAACACCGCTTGTAGTGTTATAATAATGGACATTTACTCCATTTAAGATAAGTAATTGGTCACCGATTGATTCGATGCCCCAAATATCATCATTGGCCAACCAATTTGCAGAGTTCCAAGTGCTCAGCCAGAAATTAGAATTCCAATCAAATCTTGCCACACCATTATCGTATGAACCGAATAATAATTGATTGTTAGAAACTGTGATCGCCCAGATATAATCGGAATGCAATACATTGGCAGTGGTCCAAGCAGAAAGAGAACTTGCAGAGGAAGTATCCCATCTATTAATGCCAAATCCCCAAGAACTGACATAGATTATTCCATTGACTTCAACCATGTCAACCGCAAATCCAGCATTCCAATTGTTATCATTAGAATTCGCCAAGTTTAGCCAAGAATTAGCAGCAGCATCATATTGGAATAATCCGCCATAACCTGCCAAATAGACCATTCCATTTAGCGTTAGTAATTTTGTTTGATATGTGTCGGTAACATTTGGTGCTGGAACAACCATCACTGTAGAACTGTCATCTAAATCGAGGAAATGAATGCCATCAGTATCTGTTAAAACGATGAGATGGCGATTAACTTCATCTATGGCAATATCAAGTACAGAATTAGCATTATCAAATGTAATAATATCTATTATTTGAGGGTCATTATTTGCGTCTAATACCACGACAGATTGAGAAACACCAATCATCATTCTTCCATCATCTGGGTGAACAGCATTGGCTCTGATGTCGAGATTTATTGGTTCAAATGATACAGCAGGGTCAGCTGGCGCCAGTGCCTCGAAGATCAATTCGGTAATTTCAGCATCACTGGGCAAAGTCCAACCTGCGCCGGTGTCACTATTTGGCGTCAATCTGCCCGAATGCGGATTGGCTCCATCAAAATAATCCTGCGAACCGAACATTCCTAAACCTCTCCAGTCAAACAAATTAATGCCAATATCTGAAGCGGTAAGAATTGGTTCTTCAATCAGTAATCCATCACTACCATTTACTCTTAATTGTAGAGAAACATTCGACAAATCTGCACCTGGTGCGAATTCTAATTGCCATTCAGTCATGCCTTGAGCGCCGGGAGTTACTCCTGCACCTACGGTGTTGAGTTGAACCCAACCAGTATCATTGTGGCCTTCCTTCGGCCATATTGCATTATCCATTACTCCATGTGCAGAAACAACAGGTGTAGCCATCAATGGAGCCAGACTTGATAACAACATAATCAGCACTAGAGAAATTGCTTGGCTGGCCCTATTGGACGACTTCACAGTCTTAGGGGAGTGGGTCATAGTACGCGAGGCGACTTTTACAGTATTTCAAAGCGGCCCTTACTTGTGAAATAACAAATCAGCATTTTTAGTGAATATAATGGCAATATTTGTAGTCGCGTCAATGTTTTTTGTAATGAGAACATTAACAATTGACGGTAAAAACACACAACACTCAAACCACAGACCCACTGCCAATAGGGAGGGGAAGCAAATGGTACGCGAGAAAAAAGAGCGCAGGTTGCGCAAAGAAGCTCTAGAATATCACGAGTTGGAACCGCGTGGAAAAATCAAGGTTGTACCTACAAAACCACATTCCACCGCCTATGAATTAAGTTTGGCTTATTCACCTGGGGTGGCATATCCCTGCTTAGAAATAGAAAAAAATGCAGAAGATGCCTACAAATATACCTCCAAAGGAAACCTTGTCGCAGTAATCTCAAATGGAACAGCCGTATTAGGCTTAGGAAATATTGGTGCTTTAGCGAGTAAGCCAGTAATGGAAGGAAAGGGCTTATTGCTCAAAACCTTTGCAGATATTGATGTCTTTGACATTGAAGTTGATACAGAGGACCCAGAAGAATTCATCAATACTGTTTGTAATATTGCTACCACATTTGGTGGTATTAATCTTGAAGATATCAAAGCGCCAGAATGCTTTGAAATTGAGCGTCGTATAGCAGAAGCAACAAACATTCCAGTAATGCACGACGATCAACATGGAACTGCAATAATTTCAGCAGCAGCGATGTTGAATGCCGTTGAATTGCAGGGCAAAGAACTTTCAAAAATCAAAGTTGTTGTTATTGGCGCTGGTGCAAGTGCAATCGCTTGTGCTAAACACTATGTTGCAGTAGGAGTTGAAAAGACAAATATTGTGATGGTAGATAGTAAAGGTATTGTAACCAAGAAGCGATTAGATGCTGGAGAACTAAATGAATTCAAAGCGACATTTGCCCACGAGATTAAAGATGGAGATTTAGCAGATGCATTGAAAGGAGCCGATATGATGTTGGGATTATCCAAAGGAGGATTGGTTTCCAAGGAAATGGTCACAAGTATGGCCGACAAACCGATAATTTTTGCACTTGCTAATCCAACTCCCGAAATTGACCCTGAGGAAATACTTGAAGTTAGAGATGATGCAATTATTGCCACTGGAAGGTCAGATTATCCTAATCAAGTGAATAATGTATTGGGATTCCCGTACATATTCCGTGGCGCATTGGATGTTAGAGCGCGTGATATTACTCAAGGTATGAAAATGGCCGCAACCTATTCACTTGCCGCTTTAGCAAAAGAACCGGTTCCAGATTATATTTCAGCCGCTTATGATGGGGCGACAATGCAGTATGGTCCAGAATATATTATTCCCAAGCCATTCGATAGACGAGTATTGATTTGGGAGGCTAGTGCGGTAGCGCAAGCAGCAGTAGATGAAGGGATAACCGGGGTATCGGCTGAAGATTTCAACATCGAACAATACAAAGAGCAATTGGAAGGTCGCTTTGGATTATCGTATTCTGTAATGCGCCACGTAATCAACCAAGTTCGCGGCAGAGGCAAAAGAATTGTTTTCCCAGAAGGAGATAATGAAAAAGTTATCAAGGCCGCTGCCCAATTAGTAGAACAGAAAATTTGCATTCCAATCTTACTTGGGCAAAAGAAGAGAATCGATACAATGGTAGAAGAATTAGGACTACATTTTGATTATGAATCCTATGACCCACGCCGAGATAAGCGCCGAAAAGGGAAATACGCAAAAGCTGTATTTGAGCATAGACAAAGAAAAGGTATGACGCTTGTTGATGCAGAAAGATTGCTCAAAAGCCGGCCGTACTTTGCAAGTCAGATGGTAAATAATGGCCACGCTGATGGATTTGTTGGAGGAGTTTCAAGGAATTATGGTGATGTGCTTAGGCCGACAATTGAATTAATTGGCGCTGCTGAAGACGCCCATTGCGTAATCGGATGTTACATGATGAATGTAAAAGGGAGAACAATTTTCTTGGCTGATGCTACAGTAAATGTTTATCCCGATAGTAGGACCTTGGCAGAAATAGCAGTTCAAACTGCAAAGGTTGCCCGTCGTTTTGGCGTCGATCCGAAGGTTGCGATGCTTTCATTCTCAAATTTTGGTAGTAGCAGAGCACAACGCTCGGCTAGAATCGAAGAAGCGATTAATATTGCTAGAGAACTTGACCCATCTTTGGCAATAGATGGCCCAATGCAGGGAGATACCGCACTCAATGGTGCGGTCCAAGGAGAATACGAATTCATGGCATTTGAAGGACCGGCTAATGTTCTAGTATTACCAAACCTTGCAGCAGCAAATATCGCTTACAAGTTACTTGAGGAATTAGGAGATGCAGAAATGACTGGACCTATTTTAGAGGGTATGAGGAAACCGGTTCAACTGGTTGCAAGGCAAGATGGTGTGCGCCATATCGTCAATATGGCTGCAATTTGCGCAGCAGATTCAATTCGCCAAGATTCGTATTGGGCATCACTGATCACTCCGTATCTCGAAGAGGAATAATCACTTCAAATCTTGAATTGTAATACTTGGCCGACGCGGTCTCCAAAATGCACCACTGACAAATCCAATACACAAACCACCGAATAACAAATTCGGCCAACCATTTATTGCGTAATCAGACATACCCCGCAAGATTGGTATCGTAAACGAGGGAATGATTCCTAAGAGCGTCATCCAAAACAATTCACCTC
>DUCL01000082.1:4457-4711 GCA_012959845.1 Candidatus Poseidoniales archaeon | reverse complement strand
GCAAATCATAGTCAAGGAAATTTCTCGGTCTTAATCGTTTTACATTCCACTGGTGTAGATATTCATGCGAAAATAAACTAACCAAATCTCGGTATTCTTCTACATGATTAGGCATCAAACATTGTCGAGGTAACATAGAGGTTTGTGAATTCAGGTGTTCAAGTCCTCCTCTTGATTTTTCAGTTAGTTGAATCACAGTAACATAGTTGTCCCAAGGAGGTATTCCGAATAGTGCATGGTGTTCTTTGATGAGC
>DUCL01000082.1:0-4340 GCA_012959845.1 Candidatus Poseidoniales archaeon | reverse complement strand
TCCAATTAATATTATCATTTTCATTAGCTTCAATAATCCCATCCAATAGTTCGTCACGGTTGGGTGATGAATACAAAAAGGTAGTTCCATCATTTCCCGTAAGTAATCCCTTACATGATTCACTACTCTCAAGTTTATATTGGGTTGCAGCAGACCAAGTAGATGGTGTGTGCAGTGAGATGGCGTGTTTATTATTCATCCTTTTCTTGTCGATTCCAGCGGTTGGTAAAAACCAAGTGAAAGGAGGCATAATATGAATGTGGGTTGAATCTAAATGGTTAGATCTGCATGACAATTCAGTTGCTAATAATTTGTAAGTAATGGAAATTGACTTTGTTTGCTGAGGTATCTTTATTTTCATAGCATCAACTTCATAGCGAAATGAATTTAGTACAATTCCGGACTCATCTCTTGCTACAAATTCAGTCATATGTTGAATTGGTTCTCTTAAAAAATAAGACCCGGGGACCCATCTTGGGAAATGAAGTTTGAGAATTGGTTGTGTGAAGGGGCCAGCGATGTCAATGCCAACACTTACTCGTCTAGAACTACCTTCAGTGGCATCAACTGAGAAGGTAATGCCTGAATCATCTGGGCTCATGAGTTGAGTTCATCAGCGGCGGTTGAAAGGTTCTCTGCTGTTACCTTCAGTAAAGTATCATGGCATCGACTAGCAAACTCTATTGCTTTTGCATTGATTTCAGGCTCTCCAGCTCTTCCAATTAAGCGTTCAAGAAGTATTGATTTTTCTATTGTTGCAAGTCTATCATCATCCATCAGTTGCCACAATAGTGCATCGCTTTTGATATCTCTTCTCCCTCTTAACCAGCGAGCGATAATTGAAAGTTGACCCGCATTGAGCAAGTTTTGTATTTGCTCATCATCAACATCATTGCACATTTCAGATAGAACTTGGCTAATTTGCTGTGCTTTACTAGAAGGAGATGATTCAACCAACTTTAGAAAAGCATTTCCACCTAGGAGTATTGCAGGTTTACTCAGTAATGAACTATCAATTTCACAGTTAATCAAATTAACAATATCCTGCTCAGTGATAGTTTCAGCATTTGAAATAATGACCTTCAATACCGCTTCTATCACTTTGCTATTTGAGTCCTTCAATCCTCTTGAACGTAATTCTTTGTTTGCAGATGGGTTACAATATGCCAGTTTGCGAATGTGGTAATCGCTATTTTCTGACAATTTCTGTGCCAACTTCAAATCATCAGAGTCCTGCAATAATGAAGCAGCTGCTTTTCTCTGACAAGTTAGGTCATCACAATTTAGCAAAATGTTAGCATACTCTTCTGACTCAGTTCCAAACTGGCTCAATATATTTGCAGCACATCTATTTGCTTCTATCCAACTATGTTCCACCAGTGGTTTCAGACTTTCAATTCCATTTTGAGCAGCCCACTTTCGATGTGCTTCCAATGATTTGGACTTGAACCATGGGTCATTGTCATCTAGTAATGGGACAAATGCTTCTAATGCACGCGCAATATCCAAATCAAATAATACGCGTATAGCCCTTCTTCTTTGGCGAATATCTCTATGAGATAATCGTGCCATTTCGGTATTTAGGCCGCCTGCCATGAACATTCCACCTATCAACTCATTATAGCGGCTGTGGCTCACTAATTAGATTCCAAAATCATCGAACTCAAAGTATTCATCGGAGTCAATATCATATCCTCCAGGGCTTGCTAAATTTGGTTGGACCATCAGTTGCAACAATGGCCATAAGCGAATAAATGAAGGCGATGACTGATACAATAAACGTATCATAGGATGCTCTTCGATTGCTACACCTGCTTCCCCGGGAGGGGGTAAATCATCGGGTAAATCACGCAAATTAACAATCAAATCCTCTATTGAATCGTTTTCTTCTTTGGTGATTGCTTCCATTTCTCGGAAAGTTTCTATCGCTAATTCTAGAATATCTGCTAATTCGTTAGGACCTATTGGTCCAATTCCAACATCAGAAATATCAACTGGCCCAAAACTGACATGTCCGAGATCAGTGGGGAGTAATTCACCATCTTGGCATTCTAATTTCATTAATTTTTGTCCAGTAATCCCGCCTAGTGGTGCTATTACGAATCCAGATTCGGAAATTCTAGAATTTATCCATTCTGGCAATTCTTTTATTTGCCCCGTGACTAATACGCGATTTAATTCGCCAGGGAATGCAATCGGAGATATCTGTAATGACTCAATATGCCGCACTTCAATAGTTGGCCAATGGGTTAATCGAGAAGTTGCATGTTGAATGACACTTTGCGAAGGGTCTAACACTTTGACACTGCCTTCCTCTCCAACAATTATTGCAATCAATGCCGCAATATATCCACTTTTACAGCCAATCAATACGACATCATTGCCTTTCTGTAGTTCCAAATGATATAATAGAGTTGCAATCATATGAGGTGCTGAAATTGTTTTTACTGCACCATTTTCATTTTTTAGGAATGTAATGGGGCGGTCAGCAAAAAAATCCATCGTCTCAAAATCGGTGAAATAATCAACTTCTATTGCCAACATCGCCTCATTAATGTCTTTCGTTAGAGGAATCCCACTCTTTTCAAGGCGCTTCAAAAGAGATTTCATTTCAGATTGGTCGCTCATGAAATCCCCTCTCAACATTGGCAGAACTATGAATCATTATTATTTTTTTCATTGTAGGCTTTCATCGAATCTTCAATTTCATCATCAGAAATATCTTCAAATAATTCATTTTTTAGATTTGTTGAAGAATCTTCTACTGCAATGTTCTTTTTTATTGTGCTTAGCAATCTTTGGAAACTTGCATCTTCATCATTGTGATTGTCCCTTGCTTCAATTTCTATCGTTTCCACTATCATCTTCATCTCTTCAGGCTTCAAATATTGGCGGTCAAAAGAAGAGAACATATCATCCATTATTATCGCTTCAATGCGATTCAAGTGCTCTGAAACAGTCGCTCTAGCAAGGCCAATCCCTTCGGATAAGTCTGTTATTCTCACACGTTTAGGGATGTCATAATATCCCTGATCATAGGCATATTTGGCCAATTGCATCTGTTTTGGTTTCAGTGGACCTTGATCACTATTTACGCTTAAATTAAGCGCTCGTGCACTTGTTCTATCTGGTTTTAACATCAATCTTGCTAATCCAGATAGCAATCTAAGTTTCATTGCCTTACCTTGAATTGTATAGGTCAACCCTTCGCCATCAAGCCTGCTTCCAGCCATTGTAGTAGAACCGCCAGTTCGGGCGTTCATATTCGGCAATGGATGATCTAATCTCATCAACAAAAGATACGGGTCAGAATCATCAGTTGGCTTATGCAGAATTTCAAGAACTTCCAAGTAATATAATTCATTGAGCATTTCAGGTGTTTTACCCTTCAAGAAATCCACTTTGAACACACAACGTATGTCTTTTGGAACTCTTTTAACATATGATAAAAATGTAATTTGCTTGACAACATCATACATTGGGCCAACATCAATGCCGAGGAGGCGCTCTTTTTTCCAAAAGAATGTCACTTCCCGCATATTATTGTCCAATGGTTAATCACTCATAAGTCCGTTCCCGAGATGTATTTTTCAGACTCAGCGCATTTCCAACCAAGCAAAGAAGGAAATGATAGGTAATAGAATAATCAACCATTTATTTGTTCTTCTTTGATAGTTTAGATACTCTGCAGAAGGCTGCGGAATTACTTCAATAGATTTCGCACTTCTATTTCTCCTTGTAATGCTGACATTATTTTCAACATAAGTTAGAACTCTATTTCTTAGATCTTGCTGGCTGCTACTACTTTTCCCTTGACCTACAATGAATCTCACAGGGTACTTTTCTGCTAAAATCAGAGCATCTTTGACAACATTTTCTATCTCGGTTAAATTGTGCATATCAATTCTAATCGTTCTCCCATCACTCACAATATGGCTTAATGACCGCCATTTTCCCTGTCCCTCATTATGGACTTGTAAAGTCTCTCTAGCTATTTTTAATGGTTCATCGGCTAATGAAACAGGTCTTCTTCTTTTGGCAAGAAATGGACCGAGAATTATCGACATTAGTATCGGTGGCAAGCATAGCAGGGATGCTAAACGCTGTAATTCACTTGGATCGGTCAATACAGAAACTACAGCTAATGAGAATCCGAGGTAAAGCCCTAGGAATCCACCCGCCTCCATGCCTGTGGCTAAGCCAACAGGCTCACCTTCAAGTTCTCCCATATGATTGAGGGAATTGACAAATGCCATCAATGCTTTGCAATATAAAAGAATATTACTCACCTTCTGTTAGGACTAACATGGGAAAGAATGGGTTGACTAATCGTAAGCCCA
>DUCL01000081.1 GCA_012959845.1 Candidatus Poseidoniales archaeon | reverse complement strand
GGCCGGAAATCGCCATAGTCAAATCTGAATCGGATGGATTTCCGGGGCCAGGCCCTAGTATCAGATGAGTTGGATTTAACAGTTCTAGCAAATCAAATAATGTAGTTGGGTCGGAAAATGCATCTGCAATTGCTCCTCGCCCACTAACAATAGTAACATCATGTCCAAGAATTGCAATATTATGAGCAATATTGTATGTGAATGAATCCAAATTATCAATCAACAATACACCACATGTGGTAATTGGCGATGAATCATCGCGCAATAGATTACGAATTTCTTCAAGTTGGAACACCTTGCCAAATTTTCCATTTTTAACCCTCACAGTATCATAATTTTCAGGGATTTGCGGATGGATGCTCAGTTGTGCAGAATGACCGATTTGTTCGCTAGTCGGTATCCATCCACAGGCTTTTCGCAATGCAACTGCTTTCCATTTTGCCTCGGAAACTTCTGCCTCTGGATTACTTGCGATGGTTATTCCACCACCAGCAACAATTGTGCCATTCCAAAGGTTTCCAATTCTATGAGCCTCTAAAGTGCGAATCAAAATATTCCATGAACTTGAACCACTAAACACATCTATCCATCCGATTGAACCAGTCCAAAAGGAACGAGATTGCTGTTCCAGTTGGTCGATTGCAGCGCAAACGGCAGTTCTGGGGCATCCGGTAATGCTGCCGCCAGGAAAGATACTTTGAATTGCATTCATTCCATTGGTATTAGGTAATATTGAGCCCTTGATATGACTAACCAAATGTTGGACATCTGCATATACTTCTACATCAAACCGGTCAACTTTTACCGAATTAACCGAACAAACTTCCGATAGGTCATTGCGCATCAAATCAACTAACATTCTATGTTCGCTTCTTTCTTTTTCATCGGCTAACATTTCGATTCGCAACAATTCTTCCTCCTCATCACCCCTCCCTCTTGGACAAGTACCCTTTATCGGTGCAGTATTGATTACATCACCATTACACCTCAGTAGAGTTTCAGGTGAACTAGAAGCTAAGGCAAATCCCATATCTTCTGCTTCAAGATATGCAGAAAAAGGCGCAGGATTTTCAATTGATAGTCGGTCAAATACATCACTTGGATGGTCGAGTAAATTGCCACTCCATCTTCTACCAAAATTAACTTGGTAAACCTGTCCGGAACGAATTGAATCTTGAATCCGATTTACAACATTTTCATGTTCTTTATCACTGTGGCTGCTCATCTCTACAATCTCTCCATCTGGTAGAGCAGGTGGTCGGAAAGGTGTATTTTCAAAGTCGGATATTAGGTCGTTAACCATTCCCGCCCATTCATCATCAGCGGGTGAAAAGACATCTAATAATTGCGTTTTCTTATCGTGAATAACAACTTTGTCAATCAACCAAAGAACTGCGAGTAGTGAACCTTCTTGAGGAGGGTTTTGCAAAGCGATTGGTTGCGTCCATTGTAACATATCATATGCCAATCCGCCACTCCAAAATGGCCGTTGTGGCAGATGTTGGTCGGTAATGATAGAATTTGAAATAAAATCTGCACTATTGCTATGTTGTCTCAATTTGATGAATAAATCGTCTAGCCCATCAGACGGTATTGAATCTGAATGATACCAGCAACCATGACGCCATTGTTCAATTTCTGCAACGAATTGTGGCTTTTTTAATATGAGGCTAAACTCGCCATTCAATGCATCTGAAGTTGTTTGCTGAGGAATTATTTGTCTACTCGGCTGCTTGATTACAACTCGCATAGAACTAGGCCCGCATAGGAATGAATGTTGTGCGAGATGACTCTCTGGTCCACCCGAAAGCAGTATGACCGAATCAGGAGATCCATATTTTATCGCATTCTTACCAAGTAAGCCCGCATCATTTAGGCTATTTCGTAAATTGAGAATCGGACAGGTCATTCAATCCACCATTTTTGTCCAATTATTAGAATCTGCATAGTGTTGAGACAATATTTGGCGGCAGACTTGAGTCAATGCATCAGCAGAACCACCTATATCCTCGCCGTCTATTGTGATGATTCTGCTCGCCCCCATTCCACTTCCAAGCGCCACCATTTCATGCGCTCTGGCAACAATTCTTTCGGTTAACTTCCCATTTTGAACAGGAAACCCATGCACTTCAAGTCCTTTCAAAATAATGCTTCTAGTGATACTCTCCACACCCCCTTGTTCGCTATTGGAATACCATACCACACCATCTTCATCAAGTAAAATTGGTGAGGCTCTATCACCATCAATAATCGAGAACTCATGGACTAGTAATGCAAGGTCAGAACCTTCGCTATCAGCCTTCACTCTCGCTTGATGGTAAGGCGCCCAATCACCGTGTTTTGTTCCAGTAATTTTTCTATTCCAACGCGGAGCAGGGACTGTAATCGCTTCTATTTCTTCATCGCGTAATGTTATGGGTCTTGCAGACAACTGTACGGTTGATTGGCTATTGCAATCAATTACTATTTTTACAAGGCCCATCGGTTGATTTAGTTCACCGTTTTGTAGCGATTGAATTTTGTCAAATGCCCTTTTAATTTCAGACTCAAGATTTTCTGGCAACATTAATCTCAACCGCTCAGCATGGTTTGTCAAACGGTTCAAGTGAGTTTGAAAATCAGCGAAATGGCATAAACCATCCCAAGTAACTGTAGTGAATACAGAATCACGCGGACGTGATTGGCCAGACTCGTCTCTCCCCATCACAACAGGTCATCAAGGAATGATGTGTCAATGTTCTGTTGGGCTTGTTGAGGTGGCTTTTCGATTAAATCATCAAGCAGCGCGTCGTTTCTAACAGGTTGTAGCACAGGTTGTTGGCCTTGGTATGCGGGACGGCCATAACTATCAGTTTGTATTCTGTTTGCTGCAGCATGCATATCACTTGATTGTGCTTGACTAATTGAGGATGCAGGCGGTGGATTTGGTCTCCCTTCCGGTACATTTTCCCAACCTGCATCGCTTTGATTTTGCAATCCCCAAGTCGCTTCTTGTAATTCCCAATCCTTACTGCGACGTTGGTTGCCTCCACGAGTTTTAACAATCGCTAATATCAAGAATAAGGCGATAATCGCCAATCCAATGGCTAAAAGGTTTGGAGTCGTCAAAAACGAACTCAATTGCTTGCTTTCTTCTTCGCCACTTTCTCCATCATTTCCGCTGCCAATATCGCCAGCATCAAACGCATCTAATTTAATCGGCTTGACATTTTCTTTGTTGTATTCATCATCGATTGCACTCACCGAGACATACCATGCAGTCTTATTCGTAAGGTCATCAAACCCATTTTGAGTGATTAGGAAAGTATTGCTTGCCTTTACTTCTCCTACAAACACAGCATCATCCGTGCTCGAGTATTCATCTGCGGAGATATAAATCTGATATCCACGAACCGAAGAAGAAGTGGCGTGATGCCATTGCACCAGAATGTTGATTTCTTCATTCCATGCCAAACTGATCCCTTCAATATCCGGTAAATGCGAACCTTCATCATAAACACCATCATCAATAGATGCAGCACTTACCACAATCAATTCATCTTCAAAGGAATTTCCGGAGGAGTCTATTACGACTACCGCTACCCAAACCATTTGTCCTGGAACGATAGGTGTGTCTCTCGCTGTTAATTTAATAGTCAGAGGTAGTTCTGGAGTTCTTGACAAAGTCGCAATTGGTTCAGCAGGGCCATCTCCTCCAGTGCTGACAGATGAGAATTGCCAAGTAGCAGCATAAATCTCATATGACTTCACATCACCATCGTTGGACAAATTAAAGTCTAATAATAAGGCAGTTCCATCATCAGCAGGCTTGTCGTATAGTTGCAATTCTTGTAATCTATCTGGTGCAGTATTGTCATTTAAATTATCAATTGGAGTCACAGTTGCTTGAACTAAATCTGTGAGGTAAACATTTCCTTTGATATCATGTACAGTAACCGTGACATAAAGTTCAACATCAGGCATTATTGATTTTGGAACAGTTTCTAACAGAGAATCTCCTCCGTATAGAGCAGTACTCAAAGTAATCTCAATTGGATTCTTATCCTCATCAATCCATTGCTTGTTCACCTTTAAGCAGGCACAATTTGCAGAATCGTCACCTCTTGCAGCCCAAAGTGTCGACAGGTCTGTAACCGGTTTATCGGCAACCCACACGATGTAGTGAGAGAAATCATCAGCATCAGAAATAGACCAAACAACATCTATCGCAGTTCCATCATCATCAGCATGGTCAAAGGCATTGATTACGCCAATTCGACTTGGCGTTGTGCCAGAACCAACCGTGTTTCTAAACGGCGTTACCTCAACAACATCAACATCGTCCAAGTTGGCATTTAGCCAATCATCGTATGCCACAACACCAACCCAGTACAGTTGACCATCTTGGAGAGGAATGCCATCCATACTGGATACTATTGTTGAGTTTTCAGCACAATCGTTGACGATTGTTACCTGTGAGTATCCATCAACATTTGTTGGATTGGCAAGCGCCACATCTTCATCACCTACCATCATAAAGACGGCATAGAAAGCACAATCTTCAGCGCTGCTAACATCCCAAGAGAGAGTAATTCGTCCACCATCGTCATCCGGAGTGTCTATTGCAGCAACATTTTCCAATTTATCAGGTGGAGTGTTATCGTTTAGTCCACCTGTCGGTACAACTGGGCCAATAATCGTGGCATTTTGCCAATCTTCTTGACCAGCCTCATCCACACAAGTCAGACCCAACCAGTATGGT
>DUCL01000080.1 GCA_012959845.1 Candidatus Poseidoniales archaeon | reverse complement strand
GTAACTTCAACTATCGGGTTGTCATTGACCGAATCCCAAATTGCATCTTCTTCAGTAATAGTATAGGAGAAAATAATATTTTTCCAATTACCTTCAACCCAAGGTTGTTCAGTATGTCTATGAATTTCTGCAGCGCCTTTGAAGATAGAAATATTCAACCAGTCACAGTCATTATTACAATTTCCATCGCCACCATTTTCGTTATCACCTTCATAATAAATATTGAAATTACCACGAATTTCTCCACCGACGGTCATATTCAATCTCTTGTCAAGAGTTGGCTTCATCATGAATCTATATTTGATATCAATAACTCCGCTATCCTTGTCTTCTCTGGTTTCATTTTCTTCAGCAGATTCTTCATCAGTTGAGTTAAAATGACTCCATGCGTTATTCATTCCATCATGGAAAACATATAGCGTTACATTTCCTTGACTCGGTTGCTTAGGGTCGTCTTCAGGTTCGTTTTGTAATGCAGAAACGTCACCTGCTTGAACAGGAGTCAGCAACATTGCTACAAGCAATATCACCACGATGGTCTTACCTCGCATGTGTTGATGGCGTATGCCGTCTCATTTGACGCTTACTAATGACAAGGCAATAAACAGCCCATTGTAGCAACAATTTGCAAAGTCAGTCAAAGCGTTGGAAACCCATGTCGCCTCTATTTGCATCGTTTTGATTACGAGTTAATCGAAGAGCATCGCCAAGTGCATCAGGTTCCATTCTTGCAGTTTTCAAATCAGTACCACCAACTCCGGTGATTATCGCCATCACTTTGATGGTATCACCAAAACCAGCATCTTGGCGAGCACCCCAAATCACATTTGCATCTTCACTAACCTTGGCGGTTAACAAATCAACAACTCGACTGGCCGAATCAAGTGTCATATATTGGCCACCTGTAACGTGAATTAAAACACCTGTTGCCCCAGTAATATCAACATCTAATAATGGATGGTTTAGGGCTTCATGAACAACTTCTTCAGGCCCTCTATCCGATTCACCATATAGCATCATCGTCACTCCACCATTGGCCATAATCGCTCTTACGTCTGCGAAATCTAAATTGATTAGAGAAGGCATTGTAATCGTTTCAACAATTCCTTTTACAATTTCAGCAACCAATTGGTCCATTATCGAAAATGCCTCATCCAGAGGCAAGTTCGGAACATAGTGCAATAATCTATTATTGTCGAGAACCAAGACAGCATCTGCGACTCTGCGCAAGGATTCCAAACCCTCAAGAGCACGAGCCATTCTTTGCCGGCGTTCAACATGGAATGGAGTTGTAACAATTCCAACGACTAATGCACCAGCAGCTTTTGCTTCTTCAGCAACGATAGGACAAATTCCAGTTCCTGAACCGCCACCCAATCCGCTAGCGATGAAAACTAAATCAGCACCGGTTACGATTCTCTTGATCATCTCTCTTCCCGCTTCAGCACAGCGTCTTCCAGTAGAAGGGTCACCACCAGCACCCAAACCGCGAGTAATATGGCGACCTACGAGTAACTTTTGTAATGCTCTTGTGTGGTCCAAATGTTGTTTGTCAGTATTGATAGCAACCGTAACTGCACCTTCAACACCGAGGTGAGTAATTCGATTTAGAGTATTATTTCCTGAGCCACCGCAACCAACTATCATGATGCGTGGATTTGGTACACCAAATGAACCCAAATCTTCGTCCATAAGGGCAGTAGCGCCTTTGGACACTGTTTCGTCGCGTAAGCCTTGAATCATATCTGCAAGTGCTTTATCTTGTCCGCTGGCACTAGCCTTGGAAGATGCGTTCGGTCCCATCCATTCACTTCCTATATCTCAAGCCTTCACTTACTATACTTAACCGCGTGGTATAATTCTCTCGCAAAAAATGCGATTTTGCGAGTAAATTTTTGCTTCCGCAAAGAGCAAAATCATTCGAAAACATTGTCATCGGTAAAAAGCAAATACTTCTTCCTTTGTTAATCCATTGTATTATTGATTATTACGGATGTAACTATAAAATGTAATTAATGATAGCCAATTCTATGCGAAACAGAATGGTGTTATTCATTTTGTTCATTTTTCTTCTATCATTCCTCCAAGGTAGCATAGGTAATCCGGTTAAAAATGAATCGCTTGCGCCTGAGGTTACCGATTGGCCTGAAGGGAGTACTGCATACGATAATTTAGTGACAATGACACAATTTGGTTATCGCCAAATTGATTCTACTGCCAATGAAAATGCAAGAGATTGGATTGCCAGTGAATTGGAATCATATGGTTATCAAGTCGAGCGGCAATCATTTACAACTAACGAATGTAATAATTGTCAAAATATAGTGGTGACAATCAATGGAACATTGGATGATGAGTGGATTGTGGTCGGTGCTCATCACGATGCGATTTGTTATTCTCCACCTCCATTGATTGGATTAACATATCCAACCTGTACCTCGTCAGGTGCATATGATGATGCAACTGGTTCTGGAGCATTATTGGAATTGGCTCGCACATTTGCACAATGGAATATCACTCCTGAACACACTTGGAAATTAGCATGGTGGGATTATGAAGAGTGGCAAGGCAGTGGTTCTTCGGAAGGTGGAGGAATGGGAAGTTTGCATTTTGTTGAGCAACAGATTCCCGAGGATACTAATGTCACTTATCTAAATTTAGATATGTTTGCCCTTAATTGGCCTGTTGAGATGCCAACGGCGATGCAATTAACTGGTTGTGATGAAGATTATTGGACATTATACATGTTCACTTCACCTGTTGAAGATTGGTCATATTATGAAGACCGAGGACTGGAGGTGACTGAACAAATGGAAGCAAATGCCGCAGTGTTACAAAGTCAATTAACAGAAATAAATTCCAATCTAAGTCATCCAACCGAATGGGTTAGAGTAATTGATGATACCAAAGGTAATTCAGATCATTACAATTTCATCATGAATGGATATGCTGCAACTTGGTTAAGAGGTCAGCACCAATATATCATTGAAGAAGGAGATACTTGTGAACAAACACCAAAACACGCTCAAACAGATTCGGTAACCACTCTCAATACAATGGCTGGAGGGCGGACTAATGTTGAGGCGGGTTTGCAGACAGGGTTGGACGTTATTGCGACTATGGCACTATGGGACCGCAATAGTACAAGCGATGAAAGCGCTGGAGAAGTTATTACCGTCCAAGGTGGAAAAGGAGTGACTTCAATTATTGCAATTCTGGGAATGTTGATTATTACTACTGTTTTTTGTTTAGCAATATGGCGCCAAGAAAAAGAGATTTTCTCAGGGAAAAATACCTAATTCGGTATAAACCCTAATAAGAGCCATGTTTGGGAACACAATATGGGAAATAATGCTTATACAAGGAAAGTTCTTTTTTTGAGTATTCTTCTAATGATTTCATCGCTATCTCCATTATTTATGGAATCAGATTTGTTAGAAATTGAAAATACATCAGAAGTTAGTCAAATCGTTGATGTCAACACCTTCTCCAGCGGTTCACCAATCACTACAATAATGGCCGATATGGGAGGTACTGCTATTTTCCTTCATCAGGGAGGGCATCGCTTGCTCAATGCAAGTGTTGGAATAGAAGTATTACCATATTCTACATCTCAAACATCATCTCATAATATGGTAAATGCTCAATCACATGGAACACTCAATAATACATCTGTAACTCCAGCAGGTGTTGAACTAATAAATGCAAATACTGGGCCGCCTGGGTCTGGAAATAACTCTACTACCATTCTAAATGCCGTTCAATGGTCAGGTTCTCATAGTTATGATACTCTTGATTTACGTTGCGGAATCCAAACTTGTGGCTCAATAACTGCTACTGGAAGTCTAACAATTACCGTTAGAATACTGGTTGTTGCGGCTGGAACAACAATTACTGCAAACGCAATAAGTGGCAGCGGTACTGGCGTAGGAGGTTCAACAATTGCAACACAAAACGGATACAGTAATGGCGGCGGAGGCGCAGGTCATGGCGGCAGTGGCGGTACTGGCGGTGGAGTCAATGGTAATGGCGGGTCATCCTATGGAAATTCTACCGAATCAGGCTCACAAGGTGGCTCGGTCAGTAGTTCAAATCATCCTACTGCAGTCGGAGGAAAGGGCGGCGGATATATTCGAATAATCGCAAGTCAAATTGATGTCAATGGTTCAATTAAATCCAATGGAGGAAATGGTGCTGCTGGACAAGGGATTACTGGTGGTTCAGGGCCTGGTGGTTCTGGTGCTGGAGGTGGAAGTGGAGGTTCAATTTTCATTAAAGCAAATACAGTAAATGTCGGTCTAAGTGGTATTATTGAAGCGATTGGCGGAGATGGTGGAGATGGTGCCAGTAGTTTCTGTACAGGCGCTTGCATCGGTTTGTTCGATGGCGGAGATGGCGGCGGCGGCGGCGGCGGTGGACGTATTAGCATCATGACCCAAGTGTCCAATTTCAATAATCAAGGAACTATTTCTGTTTCTGGTGGCAGTGGTGGAAGTGGAGGTCTACCATATGGAACCGGTTCAACTGGAGTGACTGGTTCTACAGGGTCAACTGGAGTTAACAATTCCTCTACTTGGGCAGGCTATACAGTTTCAAGTGGAGCCAGTCAGAATGATGGTTCTTTCATTACCGACGCATGGTCACCAAACGGTGGGCAAATTATTGATGGCTGGGTAAATCACACTTCAACAATCCCACTAAATTCAAGTTTAATATTCAAATATAGATATACAATTTCGGGCTTGACAACAGACAC
>DUCL01000079.1:1647-4763 GCA_012959845.1 Candidatus Poseidoniales archaeon | reverse complement strand
GGAGTATTATTGATTATGCCGCAAGGTATTGGCGATGCTTATGAAAAATGGAATATTGAGCGTATTCGCAAGCGCGCAGCGCAGCGCAGCGAATCCAACGAGTTGCAGCATCTAAGTGCAAAACCTTCAAAGATAGCACAAATTAATTCAACTATTTCTGGCAAAAGTGCCAATATTAGTGATGCAATAATGCAGCCACTGAGAAAATTATCGGCTGCCACTGAGGACAAAATCGCCAATGCCAAACGCAAAATCAAAGAAATTTGGAATAAAATAGGATTACCTGCCAAACTGTCATCGGTGATTGCTGTCCCCAAAAAATCCATACAAAACAAAACACCGGAGTCTATGAAAAATTGGCTATTATCATACAAAGAAAAATCTCCATTTGGTAGACAAAGCCCGATTGCATCAAATCACTTCTTCATCTTCTGTACATTTATTTTAGTAATAATGGCCTGGAATCTCCCTAGCGTTAATACCAATACCAAAATCCTTCAAATTGCAAGATTGATTGTATTGGTTTGCATATTCACCTTATTATCGATGTCACTGAATATGCACACTGGAATGGCAGGAATGACAAACTTCGGTGTAATTTTCTTTGCAGGTATCGCTGCAGTTACTGCAGGAATTGTCTCAGCCCCATCAGACCTTGGTGGTCGCGGATGGGAGCCATGGATGGCAATGGTTGCAGGGGCAACTATAGCCGGTATTGCTGGATGGATGTTAGCGTATCCCACTGCAAATTTACGCATGGACTATTTTGCAGTCGTAACAATTTCTCTTGGTGAGATTCTTCGCATCGGACTACAAGCAGAACCACTTCTAAGAGCAGGAGTAACATCATCTGCGATTGGTATTAGTAAATACAAATTACCACTTTCTGATTGGTGGAAAACAGGTCCAAATGAAACAGTAGGCGGATGGTTAGGGCTGGAAAGTGCTGCACCACACGTAGTATTGCTCGCAGCAATATCAGTCGTGATTCTTCTAGTTGTATGGGGGGTCTTGAATAGAGTTTATGCTTCTCCTTGGGGCAGAATATTGCGCTCTATTAGAGAGGATGAAGAAGTATCACAACACCATGGTCATAATGTATTCATGCACAAAGCAACCGCTTTAGCAGCAGGAGCGATAATAGCAGGAATAGGTGGAATTATTTGGGCATGGCTGAATACAAGTATCTGGCCGGATTTCCTCAACCCAGTCCGTTCAACATTCTTGATTTGGGCTGCCTTCATCGTCGGTGGAAAAGCCAATGATAGGGGTATGTTCGTCGGTGCTTTCTTAATCGTAATATTGGATTTCGTATTCAATGTAATGGTTGTTGCAAGAGGTGATACGGACTTGGCATTCCATTCAGTAGTTTCAACAATTGATGATGTATTTGCATGGTTCGTTCAAGACTTTGGGCTTAATTTCTGGTCACAACAATCTATTGACAAGCCATTCCCGAACGGGCGTATTACTGCTGAATTAGCATATGTAAAATTGGCATTGGTGGGAGTGGTAATTTTGGCAGCATTGCGCTATGCGCCAAAGGGCCTAATTCCCGAAGTACCTTTCAGGCCAGGAGAAGTTGTTGAAAATGGAGGGGAGGAGCAATGAGTATTATTCTGACCGTCGATTCATTGGCCAAGGACTTCGGTGGACTAAAAGCCGTAGATGGCCTTTCATTCACTGTCGAAGAAGGGACCATGGTTGGACTGATAGGTCCAAATGGTTGTGGTAAATCAACAACATTCAATTGCATTAGCGGCTTGCTAGAGAAAACCGCTGGAGAAGTTCATCTCTTTGGCACGGACACCAAATCGTTACGGCCAGATCAAATTCATAGTTTGGGAATGACAAGAACTTTCCAGCATACGAGATTGTGGAGGGAAATGACAGTTATTGAGAATCTATTAATCCCCCCAAGAAAACAATTCCAACCCAATGTTATCAAATCTCTATTCTCACCCAAACACCGTAAGGCCGAGGAACTACGAATCCAACGCGCATGGGAGGTTTTGGAACTATTAGAAATTCCCCACATGGCTCATAACCTTGCTAGCGAATTATCTGGCGGCCAAAGTAAATTGGTTGATATTGGCCGGGCGATGATGGGCCAATCCAAAATATTACTTCTCGATGAACCAGTTGCAGGAGTTGCTGGTCCATTGGCTGAACGGATTTTCAAATATCTCCGCAGATTGGTAAATGAAGACGGCATCACCCTTCTGATAATAGAACACAATATGGAATTCATTTTACAGGCTGGTGTTGACAAAATTGTAGTCATGCATCAGGGCAAGTTGTTGATGGAAGGAACTCCACAACAAGTAAAGAATAGCACTGCAGTCAAAGAAGCATATCTTGGTGATGATGACGAGGAGGAGGAATGAAATGGCCAAAGAAATCCTCCGTGTAAAGGGCCTTGAAGGAGGCTATGGTAGTGTGAAAATCCTACACGGTATTGATTTGTATGTCAATGAAGGAGAGTTCGTGACCATCATCGGTCCAAACGGCTGTGGTAAATCCACTTTCATCAAAGTCTTCTTTGGTCTTGCAACCTATAATTCGGGTGAAGTATTCTATGATGGAGAAGATGTTCGTTCTTGGAGAACTGATAGATTGGCGGCCAAAGGTATCGCTTATGTCCCTCAAGTTGACAACGTATTCCCTTCCCTAAATGTCCGAGAAAACCTTCAGATGGGCGCACTTGGATTATCCAATAAAGAGGTTGAACGCCGAATAACCCGCGCCCTTGAGATGTTCCCTGATTTGGCTCCAAGATTACGCGATTTAGCAGCATCCCTTTCCGGTGGCCAGCGCCAAATGTTGGCGATATCACGCGCATTGATGAGTGACCCTTCTTTCATTTTACTGGATGAGCCAACCGCTGCATTATCACCGTTATATCAAAAGCAAATAATTGACCAAATTGATAATTTACGCAAAAATGGAATTACGATATTAATCGTAGAACAAAATGCTAAATTATCACTTGCACGTTCGGATAGAGGCTATATTTTCGCAGGTGGCAAAGTAGTTCATACTGGAGATGCTAAGGAGATATTGGAAGACGGAGATATCGGTGCACATTTCTTAGGATTCCAAGAAGAATAATGAAA
>DUCL01000079.1:0-1627 GCA_012959845.1 Candidatus Poseidoniales archaeon | reverse complement strand
CACCCATCAATTTTCGCCATGCGGCAAGTCCGAATAGGGTGAGCATTTCAATAAATCCAACTGGTGCAGGTAGCAGTGATGAATCACTTGGTAGGTTTGCTGTGTTATCTTCAACACCAGGGAATTCAGAAGCATTGTATGAATCTTCATAGATCATAAACCAATCCAAATCTCTTGGAATAATTACACTCATATGTTCATGGTCTTGTTGATTTACCAAGAAATCGTCTTCAATCCTAATACCGAACCAACCGTCGATGTAAATTCCCGGTTCGATAGTTATTGCATCGTAAACTGCCAAAGGTTGCTGGTTGTATGATAATCCGAATAACGGGTCATCAGTTCCACTAGAGAGTAAAGGGGGCTCATGAACACATACTCCAAAACCATGACCGAGTGAATGGATGAAATACTCTCCAAAACCTTCGTTTTCAATATGGGTGCGGGCAATATCATCTAATGCCCACGCTGGAGTACCAGCTTCAATCAGTGGGAAAGTCAAATTTTGTGCATCGTAAATTGCGTTATATGCTTTGATTATGGTTTCATTTTCAGTTCCACCAACAGCATAAGTTCTGGTAATATCGCTGACCCAATCATTTACCCTCGCACCTAAATCGACGACTACGATATCACCTATCATTACCTGTTTAGGCCCAGCACCAGCATGTTCTGCATCTCCGTGAGGAATTGCGCCATTGGCACCCGAAGCAACGATCGTTTCAAACGAAGGCCAATCTGGATTAGAACCATTTTCAATCATTGCACGGTCTATCTCGTCAGCGATTTGCCGTTCGCTCAGATTAGCGCCCATCAACACCATCCACAACTGAGTTCTAGCAACAGTTTGTCCAATTTCCGAAATACGAACGGTTTCACGAATTGAATCATCTTTGTTCGGCGAAATACCGGTTGGTGATGGTAATTGGCCGTTAGCAATACGCGCAGCTTCAGTTTCACAGGCACTTACTGTTGGCAATGAAGACACCAACAATAGCACAACAAATGAAAGCGCAAGCACCTTTCGCATAGTTTGTCCTATGTGCAATCCTTTTTGAAATAGTCTATTTTCTTCATCACCCATCATGCGGCATATTGATGGCCGTCTTTCAACACCGATACAATATGAGCGAAGCCCAACTTGTCATTGATGTTGTTGATAATGGTGGGCAATGGACGCACCGCGAATGGCGAATGTTGCGCTACTTGAAAGTGGATACACAAATCATAGAAAACACAACACCGATTGAAAATATGCGTAAAGTGGATGGAATCATTCTATCCGGTGGTGCAGCAAGAGTTGGTTTGACTGGAGAATTAGGAAACTGTGGCGCTTATCTTGAATTGGACATTCCAATTCTTGGCATATGTGCAGGTCATCAATTCATGGCACGTTTCTATGGAGGTGATGCTCGCGAATCTCCAGAACCTGAATACGGGGCAATGCAAATAGAACTACAAAATGGGGGAGGGAAAATATTCGCAGGCACCAACCAATCACAAACCGTTTGGGAATCACATAATGATGAAGTTCACCAAGTACCACAAGAGTTCTTCGTCACCGCGACCAGCCCATCCTGTCAAGTTCAAGGCATGGAAAATGAAAAGGGTGACCGCTTTGGATTAC
>DUCL01000078.1 GCA_012959845.1 Candidatus Poseidoniales archaeon | reverse complement strand
CAAAAATCAATTTACCAATTGGAAAATTGATGGAAGAGGAAATGAATTTCCAATTGAATGTCGCGCTGTAATAGATGCATCAGGAGTAGCGGGTGCTGCTTCAAAAATACTTGATATGAAGACTGAAGTTGAGGTTATCGCAGGATTTCAGTATGAAATGCTAGATGTGCCTAATGATGGCTATCTTGACTTTTATTTATGGCCAAAATACTCTCCACACGGATATGTTTGGATGATTCCAAAGCAAGGTGGAAGAGCAAATGTTGGTTTGGTCACAACCGATAAGAAAGGTGCGATAAAATATTTGGAGAACTTTATTCAGGATACTTACCTAAAAGACAACCCCAAAGTCAATCCACCATGGCGTAAAGAAGGAATAAAAGTTAGACCATTTGGTGGAACAATTCCAATTTCAGGTCCAAGAGAAATAACTGTTGAAACCGGTGTAATCTTAGTTGGCGATGCTGCTGGTTTCACATCACCTTTGTTTGAAGGAGGTTCTCATCTTGCTCTTTGGTCTGGACGAGAGGCTGCTAAAGTAATCGCACAAGCGATTGGTGAAAACGATCTTTCAAAGCAACGCTTAATGGCTTATCAAAAGGCCTGGTTAAAGCGCTTCCCACCCTACAAAAAAATCCTCAAAGGCAAGACTGCACTGTATGAATTAACAGATGATGAGATGTCGATAATGGCGCAATGTCTTCCTGAAGAACTTGGCAATATGTCTGCTTTGCAAAAATTAGGAATTGGAATAAAAATATTGTTTAGAAAGCCAATATTGCTAACCAAGCGAGTAATTCCGGTTCTTCTCTCCTTTGGATATTCAAGGGCTAAGCACTTTGGCTGGTAATCAACCAGCATTGATGTGGATTGATGATAAGAAAACGACTTGAAGGTGTGGCGATTAGCCTCGTCTGTGTGGACATTGACATTGTGGCTGGCAATCTTTGCTGCCACCCTACTTATTTTGCAACCAAGGTTGCATGAGAGGAGAAAACTATTGTCTTTTCTTTGCCACTTAGCATTGGCATTGCCGTTCATATCATTGGCAAGCCGCTTCTTGGTCAATGATACATCAATATTGCACGTAGCAGCATATGGAGGAGCCGCATTACCTCTGAAGTATCGTTTTGCTGCCACTTGGGCTGCAAGAGAAGGTCCAATTTTGTTATGGGTTCTGTGGATGTCATTATTGTCTTGGATTTGGCGTAAACCACTATCGGGAGAGGATGTTGAAGATGCTAAAGGAATCACTGCTCACCAATTAAGACTTAGATTAGTTCATGGTTTTAGTTTGCTTCTGTTGGTAATTTCCCTTATTTTAGACCCATTCAGGGTCAATGAATTTGAATGGATTGGACGGGGGTTAAACGAACTATTACAAACAGATTTGATGGTAATTCACCCACCACTTGTATTCTTATCATATTCATTATGTCTACATATTGCAGCAATTTCAATCTCCAGTTTCTATTCAAGTAATAGTGAAGATATTCAAAATCGTATCTTAACAGTTGCACGTCCAGCCCTCTTCTTCACAACTCTTGGAATTGGCTTGGGTGGATTATGGGCTTACTTGATTCTCGATTGGGGTGGATATTGGGCATGGGATCCTGTTGAAACAGGCTCATTTTTGCCTTGGTTAGCATTAGTGGTTATCGTTCATTTGAGAACTCGCCCTGGAAAGACTCCAGATAATGTTTGGATTGGAGCTGGATTGGTTGCAGGTGCATTGGCAATTTTCGCAACTCTAGTTACAAGGTCTGGAGGAGTATGGGCCTCATCTGTACACACTTTCGTAGTAAATGATGGAGGCACTCCACCTAGTGAGGTGTTCGGTCGTTTCATGGTACTGCGAGATGAAGCAGCAGGCGTTGAAGTGATGTCTTATCTAATGATAATCTTGCTATTTATTGGAGTATGGATTACTATGCAACGCCGTTCAATCAGGTCAAGTGAAATCAATCAAAATGGTATTTATTTATTCTTTATTCCATTAGTATTAGCCATATTCGCATTCTTATTTGACTTGAAAATATATGGTCTTGTGCCAGTATTTATCTTCCCAATCGTCGTATATTTGAATTTAATATTTGATATTTCAAACGATAAAGATGTTGAGGATTCATTACCTCTTGAATGGCAATTTCCATTTGAAAAACTCATCCCAATTCTAATGATTATTCCTATAATCTTGAGTTTCATTAATGGAGATGTTTTCTTTTCATTGCTTTGTTTAATCTTCTTTACTCCAGTCTATTACTCGATTAACCCAACAAAGCAATGGGGTTGGGCAACTGGAGGAATAATGTTGGCTTTGGCTTCTGCGTGGTCTGGTTTAGTTGAACTTCCAGTTGCGGCATCTGTATTGATTATCTTTGTATCACCTTGGTTATTGGTCGAGGACGACAAATCTAATTCCGGCCAAGGCTTTGACATTACTTCTCGTAAAGACCAACAGAGACTAGCATTGTGGGCAACAGTTGTAATTTCAGGATTATATTTGGTTTTAACATTGTCAATCTTGCTAGCCAGTATTGATTCTGTAAATCTTAGCGCACACGAATTATATGGTGCACCATTCATGCTTGCAATCGCTATTGCGATGTTCACTTATACGATGAGAAAAGAAGAGCCTAAGATGATTTTTTCTGTTGCTCTTTCAGTATTAATCGCTTCATTATGTCTTGCAATATTTGCCCCTGAATGGTTGGGCCAAGATTCACATACCAGCGTTTCAGAATATATTAGCAGAGGTTCAATCGCTTGGATTTCCTTACCTATGCTATTGGTGACAATAGTCCCTATGGCCAACGAAGTACTAACACAAATCCAACGCAAATCAAGAATTCCGATTCTAAAGAGAATTCCTGTAGGGGCACATTTAGTTCACCTCGGTTTGATATTGCTGATGGTCGGACACATCTTCACTACAACATTAGTTAACAGAGAAGATGCAAGCCATCGAGTTTCATTAGTTCAAAATGAAATCATCATTCATGGTGATTATGGATATCAATTCTTAGAAATTATCCTTGAGGATGAGGGTCTTGAAGTCGGAGATGGTTATGTCGGCATTAGAATTGCTGTTTACGAAATGGATGAAAATGCTGATGGAACAGTAGCATACAACCAAATCGCTATTGTTGAGCCAGGTATGCTTAGATTTGATTCAACAGGAACAGCACGTTCTGAAGTTGATGCATTGTCGCGATGGCATGGAGATATTGTATTCATTTTTGATGGCTCTCAAGCCAGAGGATTGATGCAACAGGCAAGTACAGAGGGTCTAGACTCGGTTGAAATGGTTAGAGTGACAATCTATGATTTGCCGAACTCTCACCTTGTGTGGCTCGGCTGGAGTTTGATGTTAATCGGCATGGCTCATATCGCAATCATTTCAAAGCGTAAAAACAGTGCACTGAGCGCTGATGATTCGCATATTGAGCAAGAGGAGTGACCCTTCTTTCATCCAATGCCATTATGAAGGGGGCATTGGTCGCCGGACTATCCCTAAGGGAGGCTTATACATGGAAGAAGGAACAATTATCCACGTCGATTATGAACTATACAATGAGGAAAGCGGTACTATTATCGAAACTACTCGTGAAGATGTTGCAAAAGAACACGATGTCCATCAAGAAGGGCGTACTTATTCTCCAATGGTCTGTATCGTTGGTGGTGGAATGCTAATTTCAGGTTTTGAAGAAGCATTAGCAGAAGCAAAAGTAGGCAAAGAAACTGAATGTATTATCGCTCCTGTTGATGGATATGGTGAGAAAGATTCAGAATTGATTGATACAATTAGTATTGACAAACTTCTCCAAACTGTAAAAGACCCTAAGTCACTTTACATCGGTGCACCAGTAACTATTGGTGGAAAGCAAGGACAACTATCCTACATTGCAGCAGGACGCGCTCGTATCGATTACAATCATCCAATGGCTGGAAAGACCTTGAAGTACAGTTTCAAGATCGTAGCAGTTGTTGAAGGTAAGGAAGAAAAGGTTACAGCGCTACTTGAATCTAATACTGGTCATACTGACTTTGGAGTAGAATTCACTGGCAATGACCTTGCTATCACCCTACCACAAACAATGCTTTTCGATACCAACGCTGCAATGCTCAAATTCCGTTTGGTTACAACCATCCGTGATGCAGTTGCTGATGTTGCTAAGGTTTCATTTGTTGAAGTTCACGAACCTCGTGGATTCGGTGTTGAAGAAGAAGATGACAGCGAAGACCTTTCTTCTCTTTCAGTAGCTGAACTCAAAGAACGTTGCAAGGCAGCAGGACTAAAAGTTGGCGGAAAGAAAGCAGATTTGATTGACCGTCTTTCACAACAAGAAGTTCACGTTCACGACGAGAATTGCAATCACGATGAAGAAGAGTGATGCTTGTCATTGGTCTCTTCTTCAGAGATTCGTATTGGTTGATTGTTGATTATTTCAATACTCACCCGTCTAAGAAGAGTGATGCTTTCTAGTGGTCTCTTCTTCTAGGGTTCGTATTGGTTGATTGTTGATTATTTCAATACTCACCCGTCTAAGAAGAGTGATTCTCAATGCTCAAGAGTCAACTGAAAGCTGTGCAGTCCGTAGCGCGTGTTGCGCCCGCAGTGTCCCATTAAGACTACGAAAAACGCCCTATTTAAGGCGTAATGTTCTCACCGGAACAGTGAGTAAGAACGATAGAAACACAGGTTCGTTCCAGACAAATTTAATCTCGCCATAGTTCCAATTTGGAAATCATTGTGAAAATCCCATTTCTTGAATCGGTTTATTACAAGTCAAACCGTATCACTTTGTTTCCCCACCTGCTCCTGCCATTCCCTTTTAGAA
>DUCL01000077.1 GCA_012959845.1 Candidatus Poseidoniales archaeon | reverse complement strand
GATGAGATTGAAGCGGATAGTATAGCATTACAATCGGCAAAAAGTGACGATGATAAAGCCACAGGTTGAAAACAAGTAATTCAACCCAAGACTGAGGAGGGATATTGTGGCGGGGGCACTTGGTGGCGAGTTTTGCTTAGTATGTGGCGCGGACCCGCCACTATATGGCGAGCGAATGTGCGAGGAATGTACTCGTAAAAGAATCAAACTCGTTGAAGTTCCTGAGAATGTTCCATGGGTGCGCTGTGCTCGTTGTGGAATTGTTGAAATACAAGGAAAATGGGTTTTTATCAGTGAGGATAAAATCTGGAATGAATTGATTCAGCGTCATGTATTATTCCATAAAAATGCTGAAAATGTAGGCCTTGCTTTTGAATCACGAACAATTTCTGATAGACATACATTACTATACATTCAAGTTGAAGGTGTTATTGATGACTTGGCATATACTGAGGAACATACTATGCGTGCAAGAATGGCAAATGGTGTATGTTTAACTTGCACAAGACGCGCAGGTAATTACTTTGAAGCAACTGTTCAAGTTCGTTCCGCAGGAAGGAGATTATCTAATGATGAATTCAAAATCTTAAGAGCGTCATTAGATACTGTTATTGAGAATCTAAGTGATGACCCGATGTTCTTCATTACCAGTGAAGGTGCTGTAACCGGAGGTTATGATGTGGTATTAGGAAGTAAAGGATTAGCGCGCTCATGGGGAAGACATATGGTGACCAATTATGGAGGTCATCTCAGTGAATCCAATTCGACTGTTGGCAGGAAAGATGGAGTGGATGTTACTCGTTTGACCCTATTATATCGTAAACCTGGATATGATTTGGGTGATGTTGTAAAATGGAAAGATAATTACTGGCGACCTGCCTCTTGGTCCAAAGATGGTGCAATAATGGAGAGAGTAGACCGCCGTGAAAGAACAGGTGCTACTTGGAGAGACTTGGAAAATTCAAACGTTGTTTGTCAAATGAATGATTTCGTTCGTGTAGAATTAATTACTGAAGATTCTTCAGTTGGAGAATTTCTTGACCCTCAAAATTGGCAAATGACTTCTATTAGATTACCTTGGGATTATTCAGGTGATAAAAAATTGCTAATCGCAAAAATAGATGGTGATTGGATTGCTCTACAACATCTTGGAATTGATGATTCCAAGGTAGATGATTACCAAATAAAGGAGGACTGAACATGCAAGAAGATTCAAGAGAAGACAACTCACCACCGAGTATTGTTGAATTGGCGGAGTCTCTTGATGGAGAAGGAATGATTGGCTTCACTCGCTCATTTGCAGAAGATATTCGCAAAGGTTTGACGGCAGTAAACTTAGAATTGATGCCATGGCTGGAGAATATTAGGTCAACTAAATGGCATGGCGCCCTATTTTTGGGAATGGGCGGCTCAGCTGCGGGTGGGGATTTTATTGCCAGCCTCTGTGAAAAAGATGGCAGTTTACCTGTCAAAACAATTCGTGACTATGTGCTTCCCGCATGGTGGAATAAATCATGGTTAGTCATAGCGACAAGCCATAGCGGTAATACTGAAGAAACACTTTCTGCCTGTGAAATTGCTTTGAAGGCTGGAGCAACCGTAATCGTGATTTCAACCGGTGGAGAATTATCAGGATATTGTGACTTATATCCAAAATGTCACTTGATTTCAAGTATTGGAGGACAACCTCCTCGCACTGCTTTTGGTCATATTTTCTCAAGACAATTGTCACTGATGAGAGTTCTTGGCGCCCTTCCACTGCCATTTGAAGGAGAAGATGAAGCTATGTTGCAAAGATTACAACAAGCCATAGATGGATTTGACATTATCAACGACCCTGAAGGTGATATTGTCCAATTAGCGATGTCTATGGTTGAACGCCCAATCAGTATTATGGGTCCAACTGAACTATCGCCTGCATTGACTAGATTCAAGAATCAACTGAATGAAAACAGTGCAAGATTTGCGCTAATCGGAACGGTTCCTGAAATGAATCACAACGAGAGTGTTGCATGGGGTGGTGTTGGTAAGACACAGGACCCTTTCGCAGAACAACACCTCATACTATTACTGGCTTGGCAAGGACTTCACACACGGGTTTCCGATAGGATGGATTGGATGGTATCGCATTTCTCTACAGACTATGCTTGGAGGATTGATGGTGAAGGAAAATCACTGCTTGAAGCATTATTGTATCTGTGTATTTTAATGGACTGGATTTCAATTTCACTGGCACTCTTGCATGGAAAAGACCCTGCAGCAATTGAACCAATTATTGCATTGAAGGATTTTCTTTCATCGAAAAGTGAAAGTGATCAATAAATATCGCCCAATATTAATCGCGGGTCTGGGAATTGTTGTAACGCCTGTTGACGATTCTCTCTAGCCACAACACCTTCAAAATCGTGTGTTGTTGGTTCTATCAATGATATTTGTATGTGCAAATGAGGTTCCCACCCCCCATTTTCAGATTTTTTACCGATGCGGGCGAGTAATTGTCCACCACTGATTGCCTGTCCAACTTCTAACCCGTCAAGGCTTTCAGTGGCAAGATGACCATGCAGAACCCAAATTGTTGTCAGTGGATTCATTTGTTGTGAGCCGACTTTAGCTGCGAGAATGACTTGGTGTTGTGTTATTATAGTCGGGCCATAAGACCCATCTTCTGTATTTATTCCAAAGCAATGGATTGTTCCATCCGCAAATGCAAATACCTCAGTTTGTTGTGGAGCGCCGATATCAATCCCTACATGTAAGTCTCTCTCACCTGAAAATATTTCGTGATTATACATTCCTGGGCGAATTTCATCATAACGGCCAATTTGATAATCAAAAGGGCATTGCCACGATACATCAACGCCTCTTGTAAAGTCAAATACCCAGTATTGTTCAGGTAATTTCACTACTGTGTGAAATCCATGTGGTGGGTTGACCATACCCTCGCGAAGTAGTGATTTCATATGATGATTGGCGAAGAGGTCAATACCCGTCAGTAAAAGGAGCAACTATGTTGCTCACTGTGGCCCTCATCTTAGTGGTGAGTCTATTACCAGGGTTTGCATTGGTTAGAATATTAGATGCCAGTTCTGATACTTTTCGTAAGTTATTATTGATGCCCGCTCTTGGATTATTGCTGATTTTTGGACTTAATGGCTTACTATTGTTGCTGAAAATGTGGTCTGTGTTTTCTGTAGTAATTTGTTTATTAATAATTAATGGACTATCAATGATGCAAATTAAATCCACCAGTGATGAGGGTACATCACAATGGAGAATTCTTGAATCGGCAATGAATGACAATCTAAATTCGTTATCGGACAAAGAAATTGGCGACGAAGTCGCTGCTCAAAAGTGGTTCCAAGTAAATCGGGTAACTTGGAAATCGGTTTTTGCTTTCATCATTTGTCTCAGTGTCTTATTCATTCCAATAATTCAACATCTTCCATTTGGAGTCGATTGGATTGGCTTCTCTGTTCTAAGCGGCCAAATTGTACAAACTGAAAGTTTGAATTTGAGTGGAACCAACATCGGATACTGGACATATCCTCCCGCATACCCTGCATTATCTGCATTTATCGGTAGCGTATTGAATCTTGATTCTGCCGTTGCTGTTTTTGAATTAGGCCACTACTCATTATTTGCCATCATGCTTGGGATTTGGGGAGCAATGGACCGAAATGGCGCAGGAGTTGAAGCCATTTTTGCGATGGTTCTGGGCTTGGGAATTTTCGCAAAAACATTTGATTCGGGCTATCCAACTGTGGCAAGTCAACTCGGATTAGTTGTTGGATTACTAGTTCTTCTAAGACAAACATCAGTAAATGTAAAGCATCACACAAGGGCATTTATTATCGCTGTTATATGCGTGGCGTTAATACATCCTACCGGTGCAATCTATCTCGGCTTGCTAATGGTTTCACACATCATTATTGGATTGGCTGGCAAAGAATCAATAGGAGATGGCGCTAGAAAGATACTGATTGCAAGTTCAATATTATTGCTAATTGCTGCAACTATTGCATTGCTAAAAATCGCTCCGAGAATGTTAGATGTTGCAGTATTTGCTGAATATGGCTGGCAAGGTGGAAGGCCGCTATTATTTTACAACGGAATATTGCTAATATTTGGATTGGTTGCTGCTTATCGCTTACGCAATTGTATTGAAGCTCGGATGCTAACTATTTGGATTAGTTTGCTATGGCTATTAACTGGAATTCATCTTATCGAAGGCTTTGATAAAGTGCCGATTTTGTCATTGCTCTCTTACACATTATATTCAATGAGTATTCACGCGTTCCATATTCCATTGACAGTATTGGTCGCACTTTGGTTAAGTCCTACCACCAATCTAAGAATTGAAGGAGGAGGCAATAGGGTTCTGACCTATGGTTGGAATCCATATCTAAACCACAAGGTAGTTTCAACTATCATAATAGCGATTATGCTGGCGTTTTCTTCAGGGCTGATGATAATGATCGAAATGTCACAACATGATGAATTACGTCCGATAAGTGATTCGGATATAGAACTTAGAAAATCATTAACTGACTTGCCAGAGGGAAGTATTGTCTATTCTGAAAACACACACTGGGGACATTTGTGGGATGTTCCGTCTCATATTCAATTGACTAGCATACCCACTTTGGGATTAGTTGAGTTAGAATCTTCTATTCAGGGCGAGGTTACCAATGCTATCAAATCAGATGATATTGATTCTCTTTCACAATTGGCGGTTACTCATGCGATTACCTCACCAAGAGGTGTGATGCAATTTTTCCTTGCAAAATCACAATATTGGAATGTGATGGAAAATATTGATTCTAGCAAGTTATGGCAATTCATCCCTAGTGGCAATCAATCGCAAAGTAATTTTATTGCAATCAATAA
>DUCL01000076.1 GCA_012959845.1 Candidatus Poseidoniales archaeon | reverse complement strand
GATGCTATTGAATATAGAACCTGAACGTAGTACTTCCTCATCTTGCTTTATTTCACTCGCTTGTGATAATGATGAATGGTATTGCTCAAATGCTTGTTGTAGTGCAGTGGTTCCTGTAAATTGTCTGTTTTTAACCCACTCGCCAGCGTGTTGACCAGCAGCAGAAGAGAGGCACATAGCATCCAGTAAACGATTTCCAACGATGCTACCAGCGCCGTGTAAACCAGAACAAGCCGCATCACCCGATGCATATAATCCAGTAAACCAGCGTGACCAACTACCAATTACAGCACGGCCATTTTCATCGACTGCAATTCCGCCAACAGTCATATCCGCTCTGCTCTCAATTTCGATTGTTTGTTTGCTCATATCAATGCCTGTGCGGCTTTTGACCATGCGCATTGTAGCATCCCACCAGACTGAATTATCACCGAGTTCTCTTGCATCGAGTACCGGTTGTGAAGCACCCGATACCGCTGAACAAAACGAATTCAAATCGCCTTCTCCGACATCCAAGTCACTTCCATTTGCTTCATGAAGAGTTGCTCCTGCGCTTAGTATCCCCATTGGAATTACTAAGTTTGTATCTTTGATTGCCAATGGAGTTGAAGTGATAAATTCCATATCGCGCAATGGAAGGCCTGCCTGCAAAGCCAAATCAAGACCCAGTCCAACAACGCCATTGCCAAATGCTCCTTCAAAGCCACCATCTGCGATAATAATCGCCTTTGCTGAAAGTGATAATATCCGTCCATTTACCATATCAATGGCTATTAATCCATTGATTTTTTGATCGGAATGAACTAGGGATAATGGTAGTTGGTCGCCACGGCGGGTGACTCCAAATCGCATACATTGTTCTTCCAGAACTTGTTGAATCTCTCTTGTTGTTGAATCGCCACAGTTTACAGTTCGTGGCTTTCCATGTCCTGCTCCTTTGCTAACCATTGGAACTCCTTTGGAGTCGCGGCGGAAGTTAACCCCCCATCTCTCTAACAAATCCATTTGGCGATTTGCAGCAGATGTTGTTGAATTGACAATGTCTTGGTCGCACAAGAATGCGCCCGAACGAATTGTATCTTCTCGGTGGCCGCGGTTATTACTTTCTTGAAGAGGTGCTGCTATGCCGTCAGCAGCGCTTCTACCGCTGCTTCCTAAGCCATCGACTGACATCATCAAAGTCGATGCCCCGGTCTTTGCAGATTCTGCTGCTGCACGTAGTGCTGCAGGCCCGTCGCCTAATACGATGATATCCCATGCTTCCATGACTCTACAACCCTTGAGTCGGGCGAAGCGAAGCCCCGCCATAAGTAACGCGCTTGAGAGTTTTGCAAATTATGCTTTATTATTGGGCTTGAAAGGTGCTCGAAAAGCAATAATTATCACATAGCATACATATTGGTTATTTCCAAGTATTCGGCGTATTGCGAGCAACTATATTCGGTAATAATCTAAGTTAGGGAAAGTTGAGGTAGCGCTGAATCTCCCCACTTTCTTGCCAGTTCCAAATTTTTCTTTCTTTCTTTAACCAATCCACTTTCTCCGAGGCCGACAAGAGTTGAAACAACGATAGATTCGAGAACTATTCCCTCATCGTCACGAAGAATAATTTGTACATTCGCTGGGCCTTTGAAATGGCTTGCCCACGCTACACCAAGCCAAAGCACAACACCCCTATCCAAATAGCGAGGGACCCAATCCAATCCATCATCTTCGCTTGAATCTGTTAATAAAATTGCTGCGCGCGGTGGAGGGCATGGTGCTAGCTCAAAACGATGTGTTCTCAATTCTGGCTCTCCACCTGGACACAGTACTTCGACCCGAACATGGCGTGGATTGAAAGTTTGGTTATTCAGCATAATGAATAAATTGCCAGTACCCTGCTCACATTCAGAATCAAGTGATACATCCATTCTCCACTTTGACTTCAACACCGGTGGTGAACCTGACAATAGGTCGTGTTGTAGTCTGTCCAATAATCGGAAAGCCCCTGGTTGCCATGCTCTGGCATGAGAAATTAATCTTTGTAAACTGCGCCAATTATAGGTTCTATCTTCATCCAATAGCAGGCGCGGGATTGCACCTCTATCAATAAATTCACATAATTCTGAAACTGCCAATTCATTAGACATCTCATCTTGTTGATGTAGGTGCAAAATGTAGAGTAATCTTTCTAGACATTGGCGCAAATCGTTTCCTGGAATTACTGACCCTGATAAAAACTGATTCCAATTCTTCCACTCAATTAAGCAATCGGGGTCGAGATGAGCGATTATCAAATCTCCTAGAATTGTATTGACTTGTGTTGGATGGTGTGTTGGTGCATGAAATGATAAAAAAGGGATTTTATCGCCTTGCTGTCTCATGAGGTGATGAATCAATTGTGAATGAAATGCCATCGCTATTCCACCGGTCATCGCCACCAATAATGATAGATTCCAAGCGATACTTTCTTGCTCAATTATTGCAGCAGAACATAATAGGATGTATGCGGTAACTGAGAAAAATACTCCCAGCATATTGTGGCGGCGATTGTCTTGAAGACCTTCGACGATGCGATCCATACCGGGTTGTGATTTTATTGAGTGTTTTATTCCATCATCAAATCCACCTTGTTCTCGTAATGAGATTCTTGTTTGCATCGCTCGCCAAGAAGATTCGGTTGCCAGTGATTGAGGCACGATTGCTATCAGCATTGGCAGTGTCCAAATCAAGACGACTGATGCAATGCTATCTGATGCACTGTGAGGAAATAAAACATTTAGCAATGCTGCGCTTGCAAAGCCAAATCCAACGAGGGTTCTGAAAAATAATAATGCTGGGTTTCTAGCGATTTTGCCAAAAAGTAAACGCTTTGCTTCTTGGGATTGCCAAGCCTTTTTAGTCCTCAAGATGGGGTCTTCGCTCCTTGAAAAACCTCGTCCATATGGGTCTGGTAAAGAGGTGATAGTTCGGGAACCTTTTTTCCCGCTGACTTCCTCATCGCCCATGCCAATCAATTGCCGATGAGGGCTTTTGGTTTTGGTTGTTACCTATTTCACGTAGTGGTGTAAATTCTGAACATCAAGTAACCTATAGCCCCCAGCGCAATAAGTATTGAACCGATGACTAATGCATTTATTTGGTTTTTATGTGATTTGGAATTCCATATTTCAGAATACCCACATCCTGAGCATCTGTAAATTTCACCGAGCGCCATGTTTTGATAGCCGCCTATTCTGTTTATCTTCACTTCAGTGCCGGAGCATTTTGAGCAGGTACCACTATTCTTCATCAATATTGCAAAACACTGATGGTTTATCTTATTGCCGATTAAAGAAATCGTGTTATATCCTATTGGCGGGTTTAATCGTTTTTTGTACTAAATCCAAACATCATTAGAAGCGGTCAATTCGCTTTGCACGTCGCCTGTATTAACCACTCCACGCGGCTCGACCAGCATTATTTGGCATTCGTTTTCAGCACTCGGTTTATGCATCACTCCTTTGGCAACAACATACATTTCTCCTGCCGATAATTCAATCATTTCATCCTCTAATTCAATCTTCATTTGACCGCTTAGAACTATGAAAACTTCATCAGTATCAGGATGATTATGCCAAATAAATTCTCCATGTATTTTGGCTAATTTGAACTGATAATCATTCATCTCTGCAATGACTTTTGGTGACCAATGGTCTGAAAATTTAGATAATTTTTCGTTAAAATTTACTTTCGGCATTCACTTCACTCCGGTTATGTTATCACTGGAGATGGGTGGTTATTGTTGATTTGGGCGGTTAACGGAGTGAAATACCGCGCACCCAAAGTGTTGGTGAAGGTATTATTTAGTAGATGGTTGTAGTGCTATTATGACAAATAATGATATGTCTATATTAAAGCCCAAAATCGCCATCGTTTTGGCGCTAGCACTAATTGCCACAACCTTTGCAGGAATATCCTCCGCTGACCCCGACGAGGACTCTGATTTTGGTTGGCATTGGGATAATGAAACAGGAACATTGAATATTGTTCCAACACCTTTCATCAATACAACAACATTCAGTTATGATGTTTCAATTTCTAGTTCTATCGATGGAACTCTACAATTCTCTGCTGAGGATACTGATGTTCTAACAGAGAATGTTTCGCTAACCACTAATCTTACCGATGGCTATTATTGGATGGATATTGGAGTGTGGAATGATGATTCTTCCTGGTATGATTCAGCACCTCTTTGCATGGGCATGGACTGTTCAGATACTCAAGTTGATATCACATATGACGAGACCACAATGATTGCTACATTACATATTACTGATGCGAATCAAAGTGATAGCATCACAGTTTGGCTTTACAATGATTGGACAGGAGATGAAATAGAAATTACTAATTTCTCCGATGGAGACACTATCGACATGTCAACATATGGCGATGGATTCTTTTGCCTAGAAATAGTTGCCAATTATGGTGGTTATGACATTGATTATCAGGAGATTTGTTTCCAGATTGGAGAAGCACCAGAAGAACCAGTTTTGCCTTGGTTATCTGCAGGCTACGATCCTGGTACTATGATACTGTATGTTGATTTATATGATCTTCCTGAAAATTCTACTTTCCATTACTTTGCAACCATTCAATCATGGGACACCGGTTTTGAAACATGGGATAATGGCACGGTTGATTCGAACACTACTACACTTGAGTTTGATATCGATATGATTCTCTCTTACAACGGCCAACCGAATGGTGTCTACGGGGCGTATATGGAAATATTGGACGCTGCCGGTGACGAAGTCGCTTCCGGTGGAACCGAGTTCTGTTATGGAGACCAGACAGATTGCGAAGAAGTTGACGAGTGTCCATTCGATAATGTAACAGGAAGTCCTTGTGAACCTGTTGCATCAAATCCATGTTTCACAGACCATGAGTCAGATGAATGTATGGATTATGTGATGGAATACTGTGCAAACAATGATGATCCAGCATGTGATGATATGGGCGGAGATGGACCTACATTTATCTGCGGTAATGGAGATGAAATTCCATTTGATTGGGTAAATGACGGCGAAGACGATTGTCCTGATGGTGCTGATGAGCAACAATATGATGT
>DUCL01000075.1 GCA_012959845.1 Candidatus Poseidoniales archaeon | reverse complement strand
TAACACATCGACGCCTGATTCTGATAGTTTTTGGGCACAAGCACTACCTGCTGGACCTGCGCCAATGACAATCACTTGTCTGTGTTCGACTTCAATAGCCATTGCATCACCTATTTCGTTGAATAACGTAATCTGTAATTTGCAACATCAACTGTTTTGCATCACTTTCAGGGAAATCTCCAAGTTTTGAGATTGCTCTTTCGATATGAGTTGAAACCAATATTTCGGCATAGTGTAAACTCTCAGAGGCATTCAACAATTCCATTAATTCATCAAAATCATCATCTGAGAAGTTCTCAATAATTTGTGAAAGGCGCTTTCTTGCAGCACCATGTGATAGGGTTAAGGCATGGATTAGCGGCAAAGTCATTTTCCCTTCTAATACATCAGCACCTCTCGGTTTACCCATCTCTGCATCACCTCTCAAATCGAGAAGGTCATCGACCAGTTGGAAGGCGATTCCTAACTCCATTCCAAATTCACCAAGTTTCTTAGCATCATCATCACTTAATCCAGCGATTAGACCTGCTGCTTGACAACCTGCTGCAAAAGGTCCTGCCGTCTTACCTCTAACAATGTCCAAATAATCTTCAGGTGATGTTTTCAAATCTAAAATATGGTCTAATTGTTCAAACTCTGAAATCGCAATATCAGCACAACATTTTGACATTAAGCGAACAATCTTCTCATCATATCTGCCTCCAAGGCCGAAACCATGTACGAATAACCAATCTCCTGCAATAATTCCCTTGGCCAATCCCTGTTTTGAGTGAATTGTCTCAACACCGCGACGATGCGATGCTTGGTCGTTAATATCGTCATGGACAAGGGTTGCAGTATGGATTAATTCGAATGCTAATGCCAACGGCATGACCTCATCAGAATCCAATCCTCCTGCTATTTCATATGCTAATAAAATGAGCAGAGGGCGCAGTCTTTTACCACCGGCAAGAAGTACATCGCCACATAACTTGGCAACATCTCCTGCCCCGTTTTCAATCTCATTTTCAATTAATGATTGAAGTTCTGCATCGACGAGAAGTCGCATAAACTCAAGGCGATCATTTGCCTGTAAATGTCCACTCGCCACGAACCATCCTACAGGGGTGGCATTCTTAACCGGTTGTCTCCGCCATCGACATGCTAGGGTTCGCTCTAGCCGAGGCGATTGGATGGAAAACAGCGAGAGATTAGAAATTCTCACTACACCTTCGCGAAGAGATGGTGTCCGATTGCAACTCGAACAAACCATTCAACAAATGGGTAAAGAAATGGATTTGCGTATGCGTCAAGTCCCCCATGTAGAATCTGCGATTGAAGCCTTGAAAAATGGAAACTGTGACTTGATTGCATTGAGTGCCTATGACTGGAGAGAATTTGATACATCAGGGCTTTTCATTGCTGGAGTATTACCTCGTCGCGAACCAACATGGGTTTTGGTCAGTGATGACAAACCTGAATATTTGATTGGACAACCTGTTATTATTTGTGACCACCCACTACTTCACCGACAATTCTTACGAGTTAGATTTGATAGCGTAATAATGACGAGTGAAGATTTTGCACAAAGTATTGACAAGTTAGAGGAATATAATGCATTACATGCCGATGAGCGAGTTCCATGGCTTGAAGAATTAAGAAAAGAAGGTAAATTAGACGGCTATATCGTCACTAGAGGTGAACACCAAGCATTGCCATTCAAGGCACGTCGCCACACATTAGGATTGCAAAGAGACAATCCTGAGCGTTCAAGATTTGTTCCGCCTCCACTAAATGGATTCACCTTAATGGTTGCGAGAAGAGATTTTCCTTCTCACCGAATTGAAGATTGGTGCGACTCGGGTGCATTCATTGCACATAGAATGGAAACGGCGATTTGGGATTCTCTACCAGAAAATATTTCCGAAATCGTTGGAGTATTTGTTGAGCAAAGAAAAGTATCTACGATTCTTAGAGAAGCAAAAAGAGCCAACGATGAGCAAATCACCGATTCAATTCTAGATCTCAACAAGAAGGTCAAAAATACGGTGCCAAGACTTGAAATGAAAATTGAAATTCTTGACCCTCTGGGCATGGTTTCTGCAGCTGCAGAACGAGTATGCCCTGTTGCTGATAGCCACATGGGAATGGTTACATTGCTCAAAGAGTTCAATATTCTCCTAGATACTCTGTCTAGTGAACATGAAGAATTGGCAAAACATTACCATGGACTGCCAAAAGAGTTCTCAGAAGCAAAACCAGCAATGCTTGATTTGGGGATTGATCACTCTGATTCATCAGTTGATGAAGATTGAATCCCTAATTTCTCTTTAGCGATTCTAATTCCTTTGCTTGAGCGGTCATCGCCAGCAATTAGAACATCATATCCTTGTGTTGCGATATAGTTCTGTAAGTCATCCATCTCTGAGGGTGAACTATCATTGGACAATTCGAATAAATTAGCATCCAAATTACGTGCATCAGATTCCCATCCTGCGGAATTTACTTGCATGGAAAGTGTAAATTTTTCAACTAAACCAACAGCAGTATGTGTCGGTTTGGAGACAAAGGATAACGATTCAGCGACCTTTTGATTGGCTATTTTTAATCGTGAGACGCCTTCTGCAATGTCGAGTAATACTTCCTTTAATTCGTCAGAATTATTGTTGCGGGAGAATTTTCTTTGTGCTTTGTCCAATTGCCTTCTCATTGTGATTACACCAGCAATAATCGCATCCTTAGTTCGTGCAGCAGACATTATTGCATTTTCAGCATTTTCAACTCGGGCAGTCAAATTACTTTCAAATATTTTGAATTCTCCTTTGAAATCACTTTTGACAGTACTACTGATGGCAGATGCCAAGAGTTGTGCTTCCTTGAGAGAAGATTTTGCAGCACGTTGCTCATTACCCATGGTCAACCAATCTCGCCGTCGGCATACATCATTTCAAACCCTCGCATGGATATTGTATGACGCCCCCTAAAGGGGGCGCTGAAATAACCTCTTTTACTCACAAAAACGGCTAATCTTAGTTAACGTCACAGCGAAGACACATATACTCTAAGTGACGGATTGACAAATGAAGGTGGTAGCATGGTTGACAAAGGGGCTCTCTTGGCTGAACTTTATCAGGCTAGATTTGACGGTTTGAAAGAAATCGCAATAGCATACCAATTGCCTAAATCGGGGTCGGTAGAATCTCTTCGTGCCCGTTTGATTCAGCACCTCATTTTGGACCAATGGGATTTATCCGAAGATGGAATCAATAAATTAATGAATTCTGAGATGGGTGAAATATTAGGTGTCTTTGGAATTAAGAAATCAGGTTCAATAAGAGCACGTAGACAGCGTTTATACCTACATTTATATCACGATCCAAAGATTCTATTGGTTGAAAAATTAGATGACCGTACAAGGGACCAATTGCATGCAATGTGTAAGGTATTAGAATTGCCTCTTTCTGGAAACAAACAAGCATTACTCGTCAGAATCGCTGGAGTTCTTGCAAGTCAGCAAGGTGGATGGGGCAAGGTCAAAAAGAGTTTGCGAAGACCACGAGGCGATATCCATCTGCCAAATATTCCATCTCCAAGTGAAGATTCATCACAGCAAGGTCAAACTGAGAGCGGCGAACTACTGCAGAATACTGTTGATGAGTTTGTCACAGAGCACCCACAGGGTTGGACATTTGAAGAAGAAACTGAACTGAGAACTGGCTTGGCAGAAGAAGGCCTCAATCCATCTTTAGCATCAATTTCTGCAGATATCGATTTGGCCTTAAGAGGTGAGACAATTACTGAAGAAGTTTCAGTACCGCCGATGAATCAATCAGCACAAATAGTCGAGTCGGAATCCAAGCACAGTCTTGAAACTGAAGCAGCACTGATGGAAATAAACTCAAGGAATGCAGAAATTGAATCTGCTGGGCGTGATTTCTTAATGATTTCTTCAACCAGCGACAGTGAAGATTTGGAAGTGTTCATTTCTAGTCTTGCCAACCATGGATTTGCCATTGAAGTTGCAGCTGTTAGAGATTCTATTCGCAATACCATAATGGAATTAGATTTCAGAAGCCAGACTGAAAAGACTGCACTACATTCTACTGCCAACTCATGGACTGAAAGAGAAGCATTGAGAATATTTGAAGGTGCAAGAAATTCACTACGCGCACAATTAACTGATACTCTTGCCGCACACCCAGGTGATTTGGTAAAGGCAAGGATGGCATTTGAAGAAGTAGGTCGCTCACTAGGTCTTGATTTGAGAATTCCAAGTATTTCTGGAAGGCTTCATGCTTTGTTCGATTTGCATGTTGACATTGGAGAATCGCAAGCACTGCAGGACCCTGCTATCGCAAGAAGAAATCGTGTTCTTCGTATTCTTCAACATGGAACAGTTCATCTTCAAGCATCCGAATGCAGAACTCTAGATCGCATTGAACGAAATATTGCTGCATTTGAGGAACTTGTTGAAACTGTTTTAGAATCGAGTGAAGGAACATTTTCTGATTCCCAGCAAGCACTCGTCATCCGATTCCTTGAGTCAAGAGGATATGATGTTAACACTGCTACACTAAGACCACGAATTCTTGCCTGTGCAGGTATCATTGGCTCTGAACTAGGTTTTATCTCGCCGAATGAAATACCACGAATTGCACCTGGAATCATAATTTCTGATTCACAAGTTGATGCAATCGTTATTGAATTACAAGCACTTGCTGATGCATTCAAACCAAAGAAAGAGACTGCTGCTAAGGAACCAGAGCAAGAACTTGCAGAATCTGTAGCAAATGCAGCAGACCATTTAATTGATGTACGAGCCAAAATTGATAGAGTAGATAATATCTTAGAAAGACTAAGAATTTGATTTACTCATTGTGCTCTTGAAGCATAGAAATTTTGTATTACTGTTGATACTGTTTGTGTATCACTAATGTCTCTTTGAACCATATCATTGAGAATTGCCTGTCTTTGTTCAACATGCTTTTCAAAGACACCTGGGGTCACACCAGCAGCCTTACAAATCGTTTCTCTTAATTTGCTAGGAATTCCTGTTTCTTCAATTTGGTCAGTAGCTGCATTGTACTTCCAAATGATATTGAGACGAGGTTTATCTC
>DUCL01000074.1:4577-5098 GCA_012959845.1 Candidatus Poseidoniales archaeon | reverse complement strand
CGATTAGATCTGCTAAGTAATCACTAAACATGGTATCATCCATATCTGTAGGTGCTGGCATATCCTCAGTAATGTGCCATTTGACACTTTCAAGGGCTTTGTAATCATCGCCATTACTGTCAACTCCGGCAATGGATAATTCGTAATAATCCATGTAATTGGAACCAGATGGTCTTGCATCTTTGGTTGAATCATATGCGGACATAAGAATTAACTCTGTAGTCCATCCAATATTAGACTTCGTTACATCAAGATCGTATTCCACAAGACCATCACAAGTTCCGGTGAGGCTATTACATACATTCCAAGTAACTGATAGACTGGTAAAGATTGGTGAATCTTCTGTAAGTGTCATTACTACAGTTGGTGTTTGGCTGACATATGTGTCCGTAACATCAACATACATATGTCCTGAACCATCATTATCTGTTGAGATGATGAATGGGTATGCATCAAATACTTCAACCGCTATCTCGTAGGTATTGGTATCATACTTGTCTGTCGCCATTAGAGTGATTGTG
>DUCL01000074.1:2714-4435 GCA_012959845.1 Candidatus Poseidoniales archaeon | reverse complement strand
GAGTACCTCTCTTGATGGTAATAGATTCAATTCCATCCATGTCCACACGAGGTGCGTCATTGATTTCTTGTACCTTGATGATTATTGTTTGGTCAGAGGATTGTTCTCCATCACTTGCTCTAAGAGTTAGAGTTGTTTGACCATTGACGTCATCATCAACAGTCTCAAATGAAAGAATGTTACCATTGATTTGTGCTGAAATTATTTCAGGATTAGTATTATCCATGATTTGAATGTTCAAAGTGCTAATATCAACAGGTTCGCCTTCATCGTCTGTATCAGATACATATGACATTAATGATAGAATATTGCTACCACCTTCATTGACCATTTGAGTTGGAAGTCCTGCCCAACGAGGCTGTCCATTCTCGATAACATTGAACAATAGAGTTCCATATGGAAGTTCACCTAATTCAGAATAATCTCCGCCATCATCCATTGTGATTTCCATTCCTTGTTGTCCAAGAGGACATCCTTGGATTGAATCCCATTCGTACTTTACTTCAAGTTCCTGTGTTGTTGGATGCCAAGCAATGAATGCTGAGTCATCTGAAGTGACAAGAAGTGTTGACAGATGTGATTCGGGATCATTGATATGCCCAGTCATGTCTACCATTGTTGAAATATCACACATTACAGAAGGCACAGGTTCTGCAACAACTGTTGGAACACCGTTAGCAAGTTTGAATCCATCTGTTCCTGCTGATACCTGCCACTCTCCAGCTTGTCCTCTTGCGTCAACTGTGCGTGAACGAATGTCGTACCATCCTGCAGACATTTCAAGAACTGGGGAAACCACATACTCTCTTCCTTCGTTATTTGTTCCTTCGTAAACAATCGAAGGAGATGCGTCAGAAATGATTTCTGAAATCCATTGGTTAGCACCTGTCTCTGAAACTTCAATGTCAAAAGACATGGTGTGAATATCATCTATGAAATCATTAGCATCACCTTTTGCCAGTATAGAGAATTGTTCGCCTCGCGCTACGACATTGCTATCCAAAACCATCGCTTTCTTCGACAACGGAACTCTATCGTGGTCAAGTTCCTGTAGTGCTACATTGTTGGCACTATTTGTTTCATCTACCAAGTTCTTCAAGCGAACTCCGAATGTAGTCTTCCATGCATTTGATGGAAGAGATGATGTGTCAAATGTTACTTGTACTGTTTGTGTTGCTCCCATGTTTAGATTATTTAGTTGCTGGGTATCAATTGCAATTTCGTTTATTCCGCTCTTGTAAAAGAATTCAATATCTCCACCTGCAGTGTAATCCAAGTCACCTACATTTCTTATTGTGGACTGCAAAGTTAGGAGGTCTCCAGTTACATATCCTGCTGAACCTTCAGGATTGCTGATTTGAACTTGACCTGGAGTGATATCCATCTTTGGACCCATTGTAGAGTCGATTGCGTGATAAACGTGTGCTGAAGTGCCGCCTACGGAAACACTGTTACCAGACATCAATACTCCGATAACAATCGCCTTTGATAATCCACCTGGAACTACTGCAGTTGGTACTGATGACCATGTGACAGATTGTGAAGTTCCAGTAGGAGTGACACTTGCAAAGGACGTTCCTGTACCTGAGTTCTTGGATTTGTATGTATCACCAGAGGTTAACCAACCCATCCAGCAATTCCAACCATGTGGAATTCCACTTGTGTAAGCATATCCAGTACAATCCTTGTCAACAAGAGCTGCGTATAGTTTCATATTACTG
>DUCL01000074.1:0-2684 GCA_012959845.1 Candidatus Poseidoniales archaeon | reverse complement strand
TCCAGATCCAGTGTATTTGTATGAAATATCGATATCATAAGTTCCTCCACTTTGACTAATGGATGCACTCATTCCGTAATCGTTAGTGGCAGAATTCATTCCGCCACCACTTGAAAATTCATTGTCATATGTATCATAGTTGGCTGTAGCACCACCTTGGTTATGGTCAGTACGGTCACCGAAGTAAGCATCAGGGGCACCACCGGTTGACCATGCCCAATTGTATGGTGCAACATTTCCTGCACGTGCAGTATCTGTATCGCCGTATGTAACGGACATGTAAGTAAGGTAAACATATTCATCTGGGAAATTCGTCTTCAATAGATGGTGGGTATCTGAACCTCCACCAGTCTTGGAACAGTGTCCACAGTTATCTGATGAAATATATTGCCCAAAGACAACATGCCCTGGACTTGTTGCTGAAGAAGCGTATTCAATTATTGGTTCATCTTCAAGAATTTGGTTCGCTTCAAAGGCATTTAATTCTGCAGTAAATCCAAGGGATAAACTACCTAAAAACAGTGCAACGATGGTTAGGGCAAGGAGACGCGCTGGCATACTCATGACTGTCCGTCTACAAAGACGGTATTTTAAAGCGTCGCACCGATGTCATTATTTATTAATGGGTCGGATATGAATACTTTACAGGAAATACAACTCAGTGTATCGTTTAGAATATTATTTATGTGGCCGCTATAAATAATGTGATAATTTATGTTATTCTAAGCGCAATCGTTGTAATGTGATGCTGTCTCGCACTAACAATGGATGACAGTAATTGGGTAGTTCTTAGTGAGCCGGAAGGGAAAATCTATGTTGTGGAATTATCCGAAGGTGTTACTAAAATAAAGGGCATTGGAGTGATAGATACAAAGGCTACATTGGGTGAATTAAGTATTGGTGATTCAGTTCAATTGGGTAATAAATCCTTCACACGAGTAGCCCCTCGATTACAGGAATTGAATAGGGGAATGAAAAGAAGAGCACAAACTATTTCTGCCAAAGATGCAGGATTATTCATCGCTAAATTAGGAATCGGTCCAGGTGATCGTGTCTTAGAAGCCGGTCTTGGCAGTGCTGGACTTTCGATGCATATTGCCCGTTCATTAGGCGACTCTGGAATTCTTGTTACTGTTGAGCCTCGTACTGAACATGCTGATGTTGGACTTGAGAATTTGCGAAGAGTGAAGGAAATGTGGCCTCAATTCCCAACCCATCACCATGTTGAAGGTTTTATTGAAGAAGTTGTAGATGACATTAAACATCACAGTGAATCATTTGATGCAATTATCCTTGATTTGCCCCAGCATGTACCTGCGATTGAAGCAGTTGCTCCGTTATTATCACTCGGTGGCAGAATTGCTTGTTATTGCCCTGTGACAAGTCAAGTTGAAGCGGCTTGGAAAGCCTGTGAAAATGCTGGTTTGGAAGTTGAATGGGCCGGTGAATTGATGGAGCGTAAATGGGGCATGGCAAGCAAAGGCGGTATGCGACCAGTCAATGGAGCATTTGGCCATACTGCGTTTCTATTATTCGCTTATAGAAAGCAATGAATTGCAATCGGTTCAAAAATTATTCAATGACTCTAATTTTGTTATCGCAGGATGGACAACTAAATCGGAATGGAGGTGTTGAGCCACGTGGTACGCCCAATCTGCTATCGCAGCTTGGACATGACACTTTGTTATCTTCGCTCATCCTACATTCGTTATAGCCAAGTTCATCTTCCTCTTCTTCCTCTTCCTCTTCTTCCTCTTCCTCTTCTTCCTCTTCAGATGTTGTTAATCCATCGTTCGATGAAGAATTCTTTCTCATAATTCTAACAACTACGAGAAGTAGAATTGCAGCAAACCAACCTGCCGCCATCGCATTGATACTTGCGCTATTACTCATCGAAAGACCGAGTGGGAGTGAAATACCGGAAGGTGGTAATTGTGGACCTTCAATGTCCACAGTGAAAGTTGCAGAATCATCAGAAGTAGTACTTGTGCCTATTTGGCTGATTGACCTAATAGTCAATTCTGCGTGGTTCTTTGTGCTGACCAGTGAGTTGAATTGAATTGAGAAATCAACTGATTGGCCCGGACTTAAAACATACTCAGAAGTATATACTTGATCTGACAGTCGTTGCCATTCAATGGAGAATAATCCATCACCCATTCCAATTACTGACAAGTTACCTGTCACATCTGAATTTGCTAGGTTTGATAAGGTTAGAATCATGCTAGAGCCACCAGAATTTGGAACGCTTAATTCCGTGTGTTCTATGGCGATGAATATCACTCCATCACTGCCCCATACCGGTTCAACTGTATACACTTCAGCAACCTCTTCAAGGAAAGTTGTTCTTGCACTGGAGGTCACTCTAAAATTGAAGTAAGAGGTTCCTGCTGCTGCATTATCTGGAATGACACAAGCCCAAGTAATCGCTTGACTTGATGCTCCTGCATTCAGGCTAAATAATTCAGAAACTCCGCAATCAAAATCACCTACAGTTGTCAACAAGAGGTTGTCCAAACCGGTTCCACTATTGGTAACAACGACACTACCATGAATTGTTTCTCCTGGTTTTGCACTATCATCATCGGAAATTACAGTTATTGTCGCTCCTGCCTGAAGTGATTCTATTGTCAAAGTCATTGAATCCGTGATAGATGTGTCAGAAGATGAAGATACTATCAAGG
>DUCL01000073.1:4831-5109 GCA_012959845.1 Candidatus Poseidoniales archaeon | reverse complement strand
AGAGCCATTCAGCGCTCCAAAACAAAGCGATCACAATGACCTATTACTGAGAATGCTAGCAAGACCAAATATCACCAGCAAGGAAACTTGGGTGCGCCAATATGACCACGAAGTCATCGCACAGACTGTAATCAAACCATTCGTCGGTGTTGAAAGAGATGGACCGGGGGATGCAGGCCTTATCGCGCCAATTCATGGAAACCCACACGGATTGGTAGTCTCTTGCGGTATTGCGCCAAGATATTCTGATATCGACGCAGGTGCAATGGCTGCAGCGT
>DUCL01000073.1:3637-4608 GCA_012959845.1 Candidatus Poseidoniales archaeon | reverse complement strand
CAAAGACTCGATGAAGAATGATTACGGAAGCGGAGAGGGTAAGATATCAATTCCACCAACTCTACTATTCTCATTATTCGGTGACCAGCCAGATGTCAGATTCACCGCAACCAGTGACCTCAAAGGCGCCGGAGAGCGCCTATATTTGGTTGGAAGTAGTAAGCAAGAACTAGGTGCAAGTGAAATCGCATTCATGCTAACAGAAAGCGGAGAAACGGGTGGAATCGGTGGCGAAGTACCACAATTACCAGACCCAGAATCCCAACTCAATGCATATCGCGCCCTATCCAAAACAATTCAATCCGGATTAGTTCGTACCGCACACGATTGTAGTGAAGGAGGAATTGCAGTTGCGGTTGCAGAGATGTGTATTGGTGGACGCTGTGGTGCTAACATAGACCTTGACGGAACCGGAAGCGGGGATGTTTGGGGTAGAATGTGGGGCGAATCATTAGGTAGAATTGTCATCGGAGTATCGGCTGGAAACGAAGCTGATTTTGTTGAAGCAATGGCTGGACATACGATCACACTATTAGGAATTTCAACTGTTGGAAAGTCACTTATTATCAGTGATGGATATGATGAATTAGTCGACTTGCCGGTAGAACAACTGGTAACTTCTTGGCAAGGAACACTTGACCTTACAGGGGGTGTTGCTTGATGGTAGATATGCCGAAAGTTGCAGTATTATTTGGTTTTGGAATTAACTGTGACCACGAGACTAAGGCAGTATTTGACCTCGTAGGAGGACAAGCAACGCGAGTCCACGTCAATCACTTTATCAACGGAAATCGTTCATTAGACGAGTTCCATATTCTGGCAGTTCCAGGTGGGTTTTCTTTTGGAGACCACTTGGGCAGTGGTAGATTGCTCGGAAATAGAATGCGCTTTGCACTACGCGAACAACTCCACGCATTTGTCGCAGCAGGAAAGCCGATAATCGGCATTTGTAATGGATTCCAAGTGCTGGT
>DUCL01000073.1:3196-3584 GCA_012959845.1 Candidatus Poseidoniales archaeon | reverse complement strand
TCCCAGACTTTGTCCAAAGAGCAAGCCTAACCCTCAATGATTCAGGTCGTTATGAAGACCGCTGGGTCACTTTGGAATTTGATTCCAATAGCCCTTGTATTTGGACTAAAGGAATCATTAGAATGGATTGCCCAGTTCGACATGGAGAAGGAAAATTCATTTTACCAAATACTACTGATTTTGATATGTTAGCAGAAAACAACCAACTTACAGTAAGGTATGTTGACCCTACAACAGAAAATGGTGAAGGTATTACCGATGAGTTATTGCCGTTCCCACTTTCTCCTAATGGTAGTATGAGAAATATCGCAGGAGTATGTGATGCAACAGGATTGGTCTTCGGATTGATGCCACACCCTGAAGCGATTTATGCCAAATGGTTGCATCC
>DUCL01000073.1:0-3152 GCA_012959845.1 Candidatus Poseidoniales archaeon | reverse complement strand
CCAGAATCTGGCGATGCTTTAGGTGATTGGGAAGGAGAAGGATTGCAGATATTCCGTAATGCAGTAGATTATGCAAAGGCGAATCTATAATCTTCGCAAAACCCATCAGCCCAGCATACTATAATCAAAGGGGCAACTGAAAGCCTGAGCAGACGGCCCCTCTGCTATTAACTACTTGAATCGGTGAGTTTTTCACCTATTTCTATGGATGTGCAAGGGTTCCACCCAACAAAATCGTTAAATCAAAAGCATCTGACGCAACAATGTGCCTGCTCTAACCAAGGAAGATTTTGATAATGCATATGCATTCGGGTGCTATATCAATGATTCAATCGTTGATGGGGATGGCTCTGGGATAATTTCAAACAGCAAATTAGATGAAATGAGATGGCAACTTGAAAATTCGGGTTTATCTAAAATCTTTAACAATTATACTCTTTTCCCTGAAGAGGACATTGCTACTTTGTTGTTTACAATATGTGAAAAATCCGACACAACCAGTTCCGAATGGCGTTCAATTTCAAGGGTTATTTACTATGAATATATGAATCCGAAGCCGTCAGGCAGAATATTGGAAGAGTTATCTTTGTAATGTATTCAGAATATGCCGCATTAAACAATGGGTATACGAAGTGACGACGGTCTGCCCACTGCTAACCCTTTGATTTGTTAATATCTGAGCAATGGGGTGTTCGGCTAAACCCTTTAATGTTCGAAGATAATATCAGATATATCTTTGCTCTTGTGGCTTTTTATCTCTTATCGCAATAACTGTCACAGGCTCCATTCTGTGGGTATTTACACCTTTAATGAAACCCGAGAGCTTTACTCCCTTCTGCCCCGTTGGCGTAATGGCTCTTAGTACACCCATTGACCTTTCGTTGCCCAGAATATAGTATATTCCTGGGCGACACTGGTGCCCACATCGTTTTTCATAAAGCCAAATAGTGTCTAGTAAATCGTTATGAGTGCCTCCGTTCATTACAAACTCATCAGCATATATCAATACAGCGTCGCAACAGTCGTTTTCATCTTTTGGATATTTGGCCCAGTGTTTGGAGGGGTCAGGTCCTTGAATATGTGTCGCGGGTATTCCATACGGGCGTAGACATCTTTTCCAATTGCCCCCCTTCTTCTTTGCCAACTCTTTTCTGAAACAATCACCCTCCTCATGTGTTTCATTTCTTCGCTTTTTTTCTCCTGCTTTCCTTTCGTCAAGAAGGTCCTTTGAATCGTTGTGCACCATGTATAATCAGTCACTCTAATTCACGTTAGTATAAATCAATTTTGCAAAGGGCACCTACTGCTTAGATGGGTGAGCAAACGGTACCCTCTGAATTGGTAATAAGAATATAATGTACTTGGAAAGTGGTGGATTTGAGCGAGTAATCATAAAATTAAAAATCGTAAATATTGTCCCAATATTCATCGAGAATTGTTAAACTGTTTTCAATTGGAACGACCGATAGTATGCCATTTTCATCGGTATTCAATAATTTCATTTTCTCTAATTTTGCTAAAGCATCGTCTACTTCAAAATCAATATCCACAGCAAATGTGTCAAGGAGCCATTCTTCAATTTTATCATCTAGTGATTTTTCATTATGTTGGTAATCAGTATCATAGTGCAAAAATGCATAGGCCAACAATGCTTCTTTGACTTCCTGCTCTTCACCTAGGTCAACAATCATATTCAGTACAGCTGAATTATTGGCTTGACCTTTGAAATACATATCCTTTGAAACTTGAGTTTGAAATTTCTCACGTGTTTTTTGGTATGCGAGATAGGTTTTGAGAATGTATGTTCCTAAGGCAGTTAAAACACCTCCAAGAAGTGAGATTCCAGTTTCACCTTGTTCTTGCCCAAATATGACAGGGCCAAATTTCATCGCAATTCCAACTACACCACCAATCAATGGTGCTGCAATTTTTATTTTATCCAAGTTCCTCATTAGGGGAGTTGTATTTGGAAAAATAGTCTCTAAATCTAATTTTGGGACAGTTCGAAATAATCTAAGATGAAGTCCATCAATCTCATCGTCTCCGGGATAGTTTTTCATCCGTTTCCTATTAGATCCGAACCATTCTTTATCATGGAACTCTATGACTTGAATTACCTGACTAAATGTTTCAATTTGTACTTCTTGTTTCCTAAATCCGAAATGAGTTGTTCTAATGTCGCTGATTGTACTTTCACCTAATTTGTACAACTTCATTACATTGAGTTCGTCAAGGCGAATATCCAAACTGATGGGTAAGATATCTTCTCCCTCTAGTGCCTCAGTAAGTTCTTTTTCAGAAATATCCTTCCAATTCCCATCCTTCAATGATTTTTCCAAAACCTCCAGAAAACGTTCCTTTCCATACATTTCTATCTGCTCTTCAGTATCTGGGTCCATACTCTCATATAGCGATTTTAATTCTTCCAAATCGTGATGGCAGTTATGGTGCCATATCGCCTCAAACATTGTTGATAAATTTTGTAATTTTGTCAATTCTTCTACACTGAATTCCCAATTTTCAAAAAGTTTTTCTTTGATTTTAGAGCGGCTAACTGGAATATATTGGTGCCTTACTTCTGCCATGTCCTTTACTAAAACTTAGATTCAATAAGACTTGTGCAGCAACTATTATCAAAATATAATACAACACATTCAAGAACACTCATTTATCCTTCTGATGTGCCAACAATTAACGTCAACATTCAAAATATTCAACCAAATACTGGGGCAAAAAATATTCACATCCAAGATTCGGTAGTTACGGATTCTGATTTGCTTTAATGAGCGTATATTACATAGGGACTGCACAGGGCTTGAGTATTGTTTTCAATGGATGAATAGAGGGATTCGCACGTTGTACTGAGGGCTGACGCAGTGACTACCGACTGCTCAACCATTCAGTCACTTGTTATTGCTAATATAATCAATAATACCAAAGGTCGCCTTCAATAATTACCAGTTATGCTGAAGGCACCGTATGTGGTAACAGGAGCGAGTAGAGGCTTAGGTCGTGCTATTGCAAGGAATCTTGCTGAATGTGGCCATCCGATAATCGCATTATCAAGAGATGCTGTTTCTCTTGGAGTTGCAGGGGCTGAATTTGCAGATATTCAACCTGATTCAATCACTATTACTTGTGATTTAGCAGAT
>DUCL01000072.1 GCA_012959845.1 Candidatus Poseidoniales archaeon | reverse complement strand
TCTTTATCCACTAGCATTTCCAAAGACCGAATCAACTTGCTTCGCGTTTCGCTTGGCTCGATAACATCGTCTAGATAGCCCAATGCCGCTGCCTTGTATGGATTTGCGAATTTTTCATTGAAATCTTCAGTTAATCTAGTCCTTTCTTCTTCTGCATTGCGGGAGTTTGCAATACGTCGCTTATGAATAATTTCAACTGCGCCTTCTGCTCCCATTACCGCTAATTCTGCATTTGGCCATGCGACATTGTAGTCACCACGAATGTGCTTACTGGACATCACATCATATGCTCCACCGTAGGCTTTCCTCAATATTACCGTCAATAACGGAACAGTAGCCTCTGCATACGCATACAGCAATTTTGCACCGTGACGAATGATACCACCCCATTCTTGGCTTGTCCCAGGCAAGAATCCAGGAACATCTTCTAAAGTCAGAATTGGAATGTTGAACGAATCACAGAATCGGACAAATCTTGCGGCCTTGTCGCTAGCATCAATGTCCAAGCAGCCAGCAAGGAACTTTGGTTGATTTGCAACAACTCCAATTGTGTTACTACCTAAATGACCGAATCCGATGACGATATTTTTAGCCCAATCTGCTTGTACTTCCAAGAACGCTCCATCATCAAGGATTTCATTGATCACGTCAATTACATCGTATGGTTTGTTGGCTTCGGTAGGAATGATAGAGTCCAATTTTTCGCAAATTCTATCTTTTGGATCTGAAGTCTTTCTTATTGGGGGCTTTTCCAAATTATTTTGCGGGAACAAATCAGCCAATTCTCTTGCAAGGTGGATCGCATCCTCATCACTTGCTGCAGTAAAGTGAGAAACCCCTGATTTACTACCGTGTGTCATAGCACCGCCGAGGTCCTCAAAAGAAACCTCTTCGTTTGTCACTGTCTTGATGACCTCAGGGCCAGTGATGAACATGTGTGCAGTTTGGTCGACCATGATTACGAAGTCGGTAATTGCAGGTGAATATACTGCACCACCAGCACATGGGCCCATAATAATAGAAATTTGTGGAATGACTCCAGAAGACCTCACATTGCGGAAGAAAATTTCAGCATAACTTCCAAGACTCGCAACGCCTTCTTGTATTCTGGCTCCGCCAGAATCATTCATTCCAATGACCGGTCTGCCAGTTTTTAGAGCCATATCCAGAACTTTACAGATTTTTAGTCCATGCATTTCTCCAAGTGACCCACCATATACGGTGAAATCCTGAGCAAAAGCAAACACTTCGCGCCCATTTATTGTTCCATGCCCAGTTACAACTCCGTCGCCAGGAATAATATTCTTCTCCATACCAAAATCCTTGCAACGGTGTTCAACAAGAGAATCCATTTCTTGGAATGAACCCTCGTCAAGAAGTAATTCCATACGTTCGCGAGCAGTCATTTTGCCACGATTATGTTGAGAATCAACACGTGCTTGACCACCGCCTGCTTCACTTCTTGCCTTGCGGTTTCGCAGGTCCTTGAGTCTTTCCTCGGTGGATGACATAGGCTTCGCCAAATATCTCTAAGAAAACTCCCTCCTTATGCGTTGCTACAAAAACCACCCCTAATCTGCGTTGAATGAGTATACTCATAGGTTTATTATCCACACCAAAAGGCAGTAATTGAACAATATGGATGGGTTTTGTTGATAGGCTAAGTCCTTCTCGGTTTTGACATGGGTGCAATGATTCGCGTAGTAGTTGCAAAACCGGGTCTTGACGGGCATGACCGCGGGGCAAAGGTTGTGGCTAGGGCATTAAGAGATGCGGGGCACGAAGTGATCTATACCGGTTTGCGCAGAACCGCAAGTCAAATTGTTGAAACAGTTCGCGATGAGGATGCTTCATTCCTTGGACTTTCCTCACTTTCTGGCGCTCATAGTCATCTCTTTCCAAAAGTTTGTGAAGAACTCCGTAAAGCAGGACTAGGTGATGTTATCGTTTTTGGTGGAGGAATTATTCCCACAACCGATAGAAAGGCCCTTTACTCCTGTGGAATCAAAGCTATTTTTGGACCGGGCACCTCCACTACGGAAATACTCCGATTTATTGAAGTTGCAACTGAAATGGACGGAGTGGGTGTAGGAGACTCTAACGATTGGTATTGGCAGGGTGATTGAGTGAATGCCGATGTTGTGCTGGCCGCAAAAGATGGTTGTCGCAGGTCATTAGCACGAACTCTCTCCGCACTTGAAAATAATACATTGGATATTGCTGATGCACTTTCTATTATCGGTGAAGTCAATAGTGACAATCACCACGATTCAACGTGGAAAATAATGGCTATTACAGGTGCGCCTGGAGTCGGCAAATCATGTCTAGTTGACAAAATTATTTCACAGTGGGCAAGCCAAGGAAAAAAAATCGCATTGCTTGCAGTTGACCCATCTTCATCAAGAACAGGCGGTGCATTACTGGGGGATAGAGTCCGGTTATCTGTAGTCGATGATATAATGTTGAAGGACAGGGTCTATGTCCGTTCTATTGCGACTCGTAAGTCGTCTAGTAGCGTTCCAGCAGTTGTTTCTGATATGGCAAAATTACTGTTAGCACTTGGCTGGCATAAAATAGTCGTCGAAACTGTTGGTGCAGGCCAATCAGAAGTCAGATGTGCAGCAATTGCAGATATAATAGTGGTCGTTGAAGGACCGGCTAGAGGAGATGGGATTCAAGCAGAAAAGGCAGGGTTACTAGAATTGGCAGATGCAGTAATAGTCAATAAATCTGATATGGTTGGTGCGAGAAAACATGCTGATGAAATCAAACAATCATTTGAGTTAGGTGATGGCCAAATACCACCTGTACTACTCACTAGTGCGATAACTGGAGATGGCTGTCAATTTGCATCCGATGTATTACTAACTTTGCAATCAACTGGGCGCTCCTCAAAGGCTAGGTGGCGAGAGCGATTATTAGCAGGTCTAGAACAAAGAGTATTACAAAACCCACACTTAGATTCAGTATTATTGTCATTAGCGGCAGGTTCTATAGAACTCGAGGATGCACTGAACAAATTAAATAATTGAATGAAGGGTGAAAAACATGGACGGAAATAGTGTACAAGTAGAGATGACAGACCCGATTGAACAATCCAAAGGGGGAGTATATGGGCATGTCTTGCGAAGAGGTATTCATTTAGGATTATCTTTCATTCCTTTTATTTATTTTGAGTATGGAGAAAAGTGTGCAGAAATGGTGGGCTTGGAACTGGCCCAATTTGTCTCTGCAATCGTATTGGCGATGATTGTCGCTGAAGCAATTAGGTTGAAATTTTCAATAACAATTTTCGGACAAAGAGAATATGAAGCCCACCAAGTATCTGCATTAGGATGGGGTGCGATTGGAATCGGATTGGTAATGTTGATGGCGCCAACAGAGGAATATGCATGGCCCCTTATACTTTCATTGTCATTAGGCGATCCTTTGATGGGAGAGATGAGAAGAAAAGGGCTTGAGGATAAGCAGGTAATGATTTATTCGACAATAGCCATTGCCGTAATCTGGTTAGCATGCTGGAACTTCTTTGGAACTCCTCTGTGGTTGGTTCCATTGATGGCACCGTTGTGCATGATAAGCGAATGGCCTCGCCTACGTTGGATTGATGATAATGCAACAATGGTCTTAATTCCGTTATGCGCAATTCTATTGCTTGACCCATTCATTGGCCTCCTCTAATTCAGCAACATGCCAGACAGTTCTCTCAATATGTTGAAATGGTGGTTACCCTCCCCTTTGGAATAGTGAACTATTATGTCTGAGGAAAATGAATCCAATGACCCACCACAAAATGCATATTTCATTTTCTTTGGAGTCGCAGTATTATTTTTAGTAATCACTATGTTCAAGTGGCCACTTTGGTGAAATTGAACATAGCGATATAACATCGTTTATCCTTTTTGATAGATTGATAATAATTAATTACAATCATTGAAAAGGGTGATGCAACGCCCTTTTATTATGTGCGGTATAGGTGGTATGCTCGGTAACCCCGATTCTGCCGTTGTAGAGCGCATGAATGCTATTATGCATCACAGAGGTCCAGATGGAAATGATGTCTGGGTTGATGAAAATATTTCTCTTGGTCACACCCGATTAGCAATCGTTGACATCAACGGTAGTGGCCAACCAATTTTTGCTCAAAGTGGAAATGTATTGATTACAAATGGTGAAATCTATAACCATCAAAAAATCAGAAATCGTAACATCCAATATCCTTGGACTACAAATGGTGATAGTGAAACAATTCTCGCTTTACATGAAATGGCATTATCAACAAGTAGGGCAAAACTATCTGCAAATCAGCATGCCAAATGGCTATCCCAACTGAATGGAATGTATGCAATAGCTATTTGGAACCCCAAAGAGAAACAGTTGCTATTGGCTAGAGACCCCATGGGAATAAAGCCGCTTGTGAGGACTGAAGTTGATGGTAGTCTATTATTCGCAAGTGAGGCAAAAGCGCTTAGAGCGCATGAAGGACATATCCCGAAAATCGATGAACTCGCCTTGGTAGCAAGATTGGCTTGGGAATATCCACTCGATGGTACTACTCTTCTTAGGGGAGTTGCTCAAGTTAGGCCAGGAACTGTTGAAACTTGGACTATTGATGAAAATGGGTGTGCGATAATTACTGGCAAAGCAACAGTGGAAAAACAAAAAGTAGAACCTAGCGATACTTGGAATCCGGATACTGATGCGAGTAAATTACTAGAGTCATTTGTTGTTAGTGTTGAAGAGAGATTAATGTCTGATGTTCCGGTTGGAATTGTACTATCCGGGGGACTTGATTCCAGTTTGGTTGCTGCGGTTGCGCATGAAGCGGCTCAAAGGAGCAGTAATCCAGTTCCAGCATGTTGGACCGTTGCTGAAAGCGAAGATAATCCGGATTGGCAAGCCGCTGAGTTAGTCACATCAGCACTTGAATTAGAACATCACCAGCATATTTTACATGAGGATTCATTTGACAAAATGTTGCCTGATTTGGCTTGGCATGGTGAGGATTTAGATGTCACAGTCTTATTTTTCCAACCACTGTTTGAAAAAATGTCACAATCGGTAACAGTGGGATTATGTGGTCAAGGTGCTGATGAACTTCACGCAGGATACCCTCGATATAGAGACCTCAATCATCATTCAAGTGTCATCCAATCACGTTTGGATTTGATGAGCCATCCGTCAAAAACTATTATTGAAGATGGTCAATTACCTATCGGA
>DUCL01000071.1:3408-5242 GCA_012959845.1 Candidatus Poseidoniales archaeon | reverse complement strand
AATTGCTCTGAAAACGATGCAACTGTCAAAGACTTTAACGCGTGAGAAAGAGGCTACTGTCAACTCTATGATCGCTGAAATTCAACAGATGATAGATGAAGGAACACCTCCGAGTGAAGGCAAAGTCAAGAAGTTAAATGACATGTTTTGAATAACAATATGATTCTATAGAGTGGGCAACAAACCTGATGTGATAAAATGGATATCGAAACAATTCTATCACCTCATCTTGAGAAATGTCCACAAATATCTGAATTAGATGATTCTAAACGTCAGCAATTAGCATCAATTATTGGTTTTGTTGATGAGACTGTAGGTATCGAACATTTGGTCAAATGCCTTGCAGAAGGAACTAGCATGGGTGGCGATGGTGTCATACGCTGCTATGTTGGATTTGAACCGAGTGGCAAAGCCCATATCGGTTGGAAGGTTATTGCACTACAATTACGAAGAATGATAGATGCTGGAACGAATGTAATGATATTCTTAGCCGATTGGCACGCTTGGATAAACGATAAATTCAATGGCAACATGGAGCATATTCAAACAACTGCAAGATATATGGAGGATATTTTTAGAGTATTATTGGGCCACCCTGAAGAAGGAGATGGAGCGGGACAATTACGATTTGTTTGGGCTTCGGATGTCATGGATTCAGGAGAATACTGGGCTCGCGTTTTACGATGCTCAAAAGGTGCAACCTTAGCCATGGTACGCAAAACATTCACCATCATGGGCAGAGATGAAGCATCGAGTGACCACGATTTGTCTAAGTTTTATTATCCTGCAATGCAAGCAGCTGATATCTTTGAAATGAATATTGATATTGCAATTGGTGGTATGGACCAAAGAAAGGCACACATGTTCATGAGAGATATGGCAAGTAAATGGAAATGGCAGAAACCAACCTGCTTGCATACTCCGATTATTTCCTCTCTAAAGGCTACTGGAGTACGTATGGAATCATTTGACCACAAAATGAGCAAATCAGATCCATCTGGCGCCATATTAGTTCATGATACTCAAAAACAGTTACAAAAGAAGTTCCGTAAAGCATACTTGGACCCTGAAGATGACCATTCACCCGTCTATGAATTAGCACAGTATATTGTGCTACCAGAATTTGGTGAAATCAAAGTAACTCCTGACCCCAAATTCGGAGAAGAAAGCACTTGGACTGACCTAGACTCTTTTAGAGCAGCAATAAAAGATGGAACATTACATCCATTTGATGCTAAGATGGGCGTGGCAAATGGAGTGGCAAAGGGCTTACAATCTGTGGCCGACCACTTTGAGGAGAACCCTCAATTATTGGAAACGGTTACAGAGATTACCAAATGAGTTCATTCGTCATCATCTATTTCAATTGATGTCTCTGAGATATTACTAACATTGAATGGACTATCCTCAATGCTATGAATCTCTAGCAAAATAATTCTTCTCGTATCTTTAACGAAATTTCTATTGGGCAAATGGTCTACTGCAATTCTAGCATTTATTCTATGAATTGAACCCGGAATTAAGGTTCCGACGTATTCGTCATTGACGACTCCGATGAATTTGTCCTCTCCTAATTGCAACAAATTACCATCGCTGTCAATCGATATTTCGACCGCATTAAGATATTCAATATCCTCATAATAACAATCCTCAACTATCATTTTGAAGTTTACTGGCGGCAATCTTGGCCACTTACCCTTATTATCAGCAGCATATATTTCTATGCAATTCATGCAAAGGTTTGGAGCCTCTCTCTCTCTAGCAAGTCTTTGCTTTATCTCAAAACGGTGAGCACAATCTTCGCATTCATAAACTGCTTTTTTTATCCAACCAA
>DUCL01000071.1:334-3398 GCA_012959845.1 Candidatus Poseidoniales archaeon | reverse complement strand
CACATCAAAAGTCAACATTGTTGAACGGTGGCGCATTCTTAATTCGTCAAGAGAAAAGTGATGGTTTTTTGAGAAATTTATTACTCTTAATACCAATCGTGAATCATTACCATGAATCATCATCTTTTCATTTAGAACAATATTGCCAATTTCCAGCGCCCAATCTGGTCTTGTATGGAATTCGGGTCTAAGGACCTCATCTTGACAAATGAGTGAATGTTCAACTTCCAATCCAAAGACTCTCTCGTCAAATCCTTTCAGATGCTCGATTTCCTCAATATGGTTTTCCTCAAATAAATGTCTCCATGCAGCTAGTACATCTTGCATTGGTTGGTCCGGTTCAATTCCATTTTTTCTCGCCATAGAATACCCTTGCGGATGACGAAGGCTTTCAAACATTTCGCCTAACGAAAAAATAATTCTTAGGTAAGGTTCATGACTCCCACCCAAGTCGGAGAATCATCCCCCTATTGAATAGGGTAGGAGTGTCCCACTATGCCAAATATTGTAGTCCTTGTAAAGCAAGTTCCAGATACCAATGCTCGTATTGTAATATCAGACAACCGAGTAGATTTATCTTCAGTAAAAATGGTCATGTCACCATATGATGAATTCGCAGTTGAAACTGCATTACAACATCGAGAAGCAAGTGGTGGAGAAGTAACTGCAATTACCGTTGGAGGCGCTAAGGCAGATAAGGTTCTAAAAGATGCAAAAGCAATCGGCGTTGACCATATAGTCCGTATTGATTGTGATTCGTTTGTTGATTCAAATTCCCTACAAAGCATGATCTCAAATGTTGTTAGTGAAATCGGTGCTGATGTGGTCTACTGTGGAAAATCTGCAGCGGATACAGGTGCAGGTTCAACCGGACCTGGAATTGCAGAGCGACTTGGATGGGCAAGTGTCTCAAACATTATTTCTGCGACTTTTGCAGACAATGTTTCAGTAGTCGCACCAGCACAAGGTGGTAATGTGAGAATCAGTGTTACACTTCCTGCAGTAATTTCATGTGATAAAGGCAATATCAAAGTTAGAAAACCAAATGTTAGAGGAATAATGCAAGCCAAGAAAGCCCAAGTAGATGTCAAATCTGTAAGCGCTCCTGCATCTTCAATCAATGTAATTTCTCATAATTTACCACCTTCAAAACCTGCTGGAAAAACATATGAAGGCGGAGAATCTGCTGCTGAAGTTGCTCAACTTCTAAGAGATGAGGCAAACGTAATTTGAGGTGAATATCATGAGTCAAACAATTGTTATCGCAGAAATCGCAAAGGGTGCAATCCACCCAACAACCGCAGAATTAGTAACAGCAGCAAATGCACTTGGTTCTGCACCAATAGTCATCGTCCCTTGTGCAGATACTACAATCGCTGATGCCGCATCAGCAATTCAAGGAATCTCCAAAGTAATTGCTCTAAAGTCCGGACTTTTTGCTGCATATGATGCTTCAAGTTGGGCTACTGCAATCGATGCTGTTACTCCAAGTGGAATTATTATCACTTCAGCAAACCCACAATCAAAGGATTTGGCTGCTCGTCTTGCTGCCCGCAGAAATATTCCTGTTGTGCAAGATGTTGTTGCCATTGAAGATGGTAATTTGACCTCTCCAATCTATTCAGGAAAAGCAATGCAAACTGTTAGTATTGATGGAGATGCAGTTATTAGCGTTCGAGCGAATATTTTCGCAGCATCTGCACAAGGCGGTTCTTCTGATGTTTCAGTTGTTGATGCGACCGGAGACATGGCTACTGCAATTGAGGAGTTCTTAGCCAGAGTAAGCACAAGATTAGATGTCGCAGAAGCAAATATCATCATTTCAGGAGGAAGAGGAATGGGTTCTCCAGACAATTTCTCACACCTTGAGAAAATCGCTGATACTCTCGGTGCCGCAGTTGGCGCATCCCGTGCTGCTGTTGATACTTGGGATGAGATTTCACACTCTATGCAAGTAGGACAAACCGGAAAAACTGTCAATCCAAATCTATACATTGCTGTAGGAATTTCTGGTGCTATCCAACATCTTGCAGGAATGCGTTCTTCAAAATATATTGTCGCAATAAACAAGGATGCAGATGCACCGATTTTTCAACATGCTGACTATGGAATAGTCGCTACTTGGGAAGAGACATTACCTGTTCTTCAAGCATCACTTTCTGCAATGATGAATTGAGAATTCAATCAAAGATATTTTCCTCTAGAGAAAACATCTTTTTTTGCCGATAGTCCAACGAATGGATTGTTCATTTTTTCTTCGCCGATAGTGGTCAGTGGACCATGCCCTGGGTGAACTATTATTTCATCATCCAGCGGCCATAATTTATCATGAATAGACTTTGAAAGTAAATCAAAATCTCCACCGGTATCTGGCAAATCTGTTCTTCCAACAGAACCGGCGAAGAGCGTATCACCGACGAAGAGGTGATCTGACTCTTCATCAACAAATAATCTCAAGCAACAGCCTCCCAGTGTATGTCCGGGTGTATGCAATATTTCCAAATCGATCGTTCCAAAACTCATTACTGAACCAGCGATTAATTTTTCGTCTGCAATGGCGGGTGGTGGTACATCAAATCCCCAACGTTGTCCTGACCGTTGAGCCAAAGTTTGCAAAAAATAATCATCTTCATGTAAGTACCATTTTACATTGTAATTCTTGAGTAGGTCTGGAATGTGTCCACTATGATCAAAATGTGCATGCGTATTTACTAATGCCACCACTTTTCTTTTTGGTAAATCTCCATTAGAATAATCAGCAAAACTAGGCCCTGTTGACCAATCAGGTCCTCTACCCTGCCAATTTTCAATCCATGCAATCAATCTCTCTGGTTCTGCACCACCATCTATGATAATCGTATCACCACTAACAGTGTCTGTTACAACTGAGCAACGCATTTGTAATGCACCGACAAAGTAGTTTTCGATTAGAGGTCTTGAAACTGCCATCATCCACTCCTCCTATTTCGTATAAATTAGTTTGAGCCTCATTCAATGATGACCGATAATACATCTGATGTCCAATTACCTTCACCGCTTTGAACTCTTAACTCAAAACTATGTC
>DUCL01000071.1:0-324 GCA_012959845.1 Candidatus Poseidoniales archaeon | reverse complement strand
TTACTTTGACTTTTTTTGAAGTAGAAATCTCTCTTCCAGAAGATTCAATCCAAGACCACCGAGTAATCCTATTTTGTGGGTCAAATGAAGTTCCACCATCTAGCAATACCACTATTTTACCGTCTTTTGCTGCTGAAATGACTTTGTCATCTCCTGCATCTGCTTGGGGCAATATTATTTCGTCAATTGTTTCACCGAGTTCCCCTAATAACTCATCTTCATCGAGCAGAGCCATAGATTGGATTCCATCTTCCATAACATCAATTAATTGAGATGAGTCTATCTTTTGTTGGCCAATATCATCATTAACAATCTCATGTCCAA
>DUCL01000070.1 GCA_012959845.1 Candidatus Poseidoniales archaeon | reverse complement strand
CGGAGCCAATACTCTTTAGAAGTAGCAGAAACAAGTATAATATATGCAAATAGCAATTATCCTCGGACTCTTATACATAATTCTAACTTCAACACTTCTTGCAAATATTGCAAAATTGAACAAAGAAATTTGATTATTATCATTCTGCGATTCTTATGAGCCTCGTAGTACGGAATCCTTGCAATATTTTGATGAACCTTTTTTTCTGAAACATCTCATCAAGTGCAACATCTCCTGTATCAATCCTAACATTGGACAAACCAATCAATTTACTCGGTGTTGCAACCCCAAGAATATTATCAATTCCAATTTCCATAAGAACTTCGGGTGAAAGTTGTAAGTTACCTCTGCCAATTAGGAATCCTTGGCCACCCATGGGAGAAAGTAGTAACAAAATTGGCTTAGCCTCACCGTTATCATCTACGTGCTGGTGAATAATTTCTAACAAACTTTGTTCGTTTAAGTCAAGGTGAATTGTACGATTTGTCTCTCCATTTGTTGAAGGTGATTCTATGTCAATTCCTAGAAGAGTCAATTTGTGACCACAATGCTGAGCCATCCGCTTCAAAGTCCCACCACTACCCCAAACTATCATCAATTCATCATTTTCTGCAACTAAAGTTTTGACATGTTCAGCAAGTGCTTCAATAGTATCTTCTTCACTTGCACGTTCAACCTGTTCCTTGGCACCTTGCATAAATCGTGGACTACTTGGAGTCCATGCTTCACCATACATTCGAACTTTCCAAACACCTGTTTGATAGACTTCTTCATCTAAATCCATAACTTCAGTAATTCCAGTTCGCAAATCTCCAAGATGATATGCTAATACAACTTCAGCTGCTGCAATAGGTGTTGTAGCAAAACAACCACTATGCATTTTTACACCACCTGGAACTCCTACAATTGCTGTTTTAGAAGCAAGTTCTCCATTTACTTCGCCAATGCTTTCAAGCGCCTTTACAATATCTCGTGTAGTTCCGTCACCTCCGGCATAGAGAATTAGATCTACTTCTGAATCAATTAATTGTTTGACCAACAAGGCCGTATCCTGTGCTGAAGTTGATTGTGGAGACTCTCCAATTATTGTCACTGCTGTTTGACCCATCCAAGAAGAGCCCATACGGCCAGACCAGCAAATGAATTCTATTTCCTTGCCTTGACGGTTTAGGCTACTGTCGAGAAGTTGACTCAACTTGTCAATACATTGCTGCATTCTTGGACCAGACCTATCCTGTGCCCCAGCAGCCCTTGCTTCCTCGGCCCTACCATCACTACCCTTGAAGCCTAAGCGGCCACCTAAGCCAGCATCAGGGTTAACGACGATACCGACTCGCATGACACTGCCACCTGCTCAACATTCATCAATGTGCGGAGAAAAATAATTGCCTATTTTCTAGACAATTCTCAACAATGTTGAATTGTTACCGACTTCTAGCCAATGCTATGCGCAGTTATGATGAGACTATTCCAAACCTAGAAGATGCTCTGGCCAGTGGCTTTGCAGAATTGAAAATTGGTGAAAGAAATATCAAATCATCTGAGCCAAAAAAAGAGCAAGCAATTGAAGCCCCTTCTCCAGAAACTCAACCTACTATAGCATCAGAACCAAAGTATGGCTACAAAATTGATGCAGTAGAACCTAGAGAATCATTTGTAGTGAAGCCAAATTCTGCTACTACTGAAACAATACAAGGACTTGACATTACAAGTCCTGCTGAAGAAGAAAGAATCGCTCAGGAAAAGGCTCGGCTTGAGGCAGAAGCCCTAGCACAACAGCCACAAAAACCTATACAAGAAATCAAAGATAAGCCATCTTCAACAATCGGTGATGACTTTGATGTCGCTTGGTAATAAGAATCAATTCTATCTAGATTGATGCTTGAGTATTCAAAGTCAAAGGTGGATTTGATAGGTTGGCGACGCCCCCCAAGGTTTGTCGGGCACACCCTGCGGGGCGTGTTTCAACAATCTGAGGCTAGTGTGATGTCAATGATTAACGTAACTTTACCAGATGGAACTGTCAATGAATACGCTGAAGGAATTACCTGTGCAGAAGTGATTACTGATGCACTAGGTCGCAAGCATGGATGCTTGGCGGCAATGGTTGATGGCATTGAAACAGACATGTCAACAGAACTTTCCTCAAATTGTTCTGTCGTAGGCATTCTCTCAACTTCAGAACAGGGAATACACATTCTACGCCATAGTGCAGCGCACCTTTTAGCACAAGCTGTTACCGAACTTTATCCTGGAGCATTGCCTACTATTGGACCTGCTATTGAAAGAGGATTTTACTACGATTTCAAGATGGACCCAATTACTGAGGCTGACCTCAAAGCAATTCAAAAGAAAATGCAATTCTTGGCTAAACAGAATGCTGTCGTTGAAAGAATTGAATTAGATGAGGCTGATTTGAAATCTCACTTTGAGCATAATCCATACAAGATGGAAATAATCAACGATAAATTGGAAGATGGTGCCGGTTCAACTATTTACAAGCAAGGAGAATGGTATGACCTCTGTTTAGGACCACACGTTCCGAATCTATCCCGATTAATGTTCGTCAGACTAACTTCGGTATCTTCTGCATATTGGCGTGGAGATCAAGATAGAGAGCAATTAGTTCGAATTTATGGTTTGGTTGAACCGACAAAGGAAGCCCTACAAGCCACCCTAAAGAATATGGAAGAGGCAAAGAAGAGAGACCATCGTAAACTTGGAAAGGATTTGCAATTATTCCATATCGATGAAGAAGTCGGTCAAGGACTGATTTTGTGGACTCCTCGCGGTTCAATTATTCGCCAAGAATTACAAGATTTCATTTCCTTCCATTTACGCCGTCAAGGATACTCACAAGTATTTACTCCACATATTGGAAAATTGGATTTGTATCGAACCTCTGGACACTTCCCTTACTATCAAGAATCGCAATACCCTCCACTGGTTGAAAGAGACTTGATGAAGAAGTTGGCTGATGAAGGATGCTCATGTTCTGAACTTGCTAATCTAATGAAATCAGGTGATATCGATGGCTATATGCTAAAGCCGATGAACTGTCCTCACCATGTCAAAATATATACTTCACAAGCCCGTAGTTACCGTGATTTGCCTTTGAGATTGGCTGAGTTCGGCACCGTATATCGCTGGGAGCAATCAGGTGAAATTTCTGGCATGACAAGAGTTAGAGGATTTACTCAAGATGATGCTCATTTATTCGTAACCGAGGAGCAAATTGCTGAAGAAGTTCTAGGTTGTATTGAATTGGTTCAAATTATCTTTGACAAATTGGGCATGACCGATTACCGAGTAAGAGTTGGCCTGCGAGACCCTGACTCTGACAAATATGTAGGTCAATCTGAAGCATGGGCTAAAGCAGAAGATGCTTGCCGCTCTGCTGCTCAATCATTAGGTGTTGAATGGGTTGAAGAAGAAGGTGAGGCTGCATTTTATGGGCCGAAAATAGATTTCGTGGTTAGAGATGTTATTGGACGTGAATGGCAACTTGGAACTGTTCAAGTCGATTACAATCTTCCTGAAAGATTTGACTTATCGTACAAAGGAAATGATGGGGAAATGCACCGCCCTGTAATGATTCACAGAGCCCCATTCGGTAGTATGGAACGATTTGTCGGAGTTCTAATTGAACACTTTGCTGGTAAATTCCCTACTTGGTTAACACCAACTCAATGTCATATTATCACTATTTCAGAAAAGCACAAGCAATATGCACAAGAAGTGGCCGATTTGTTGAAGCAGCATGAAATTCGTGTATTGGTAGATGACGGAGATGATACGATTGGCAAGAAGATTCGTACCCACAGGAAAATGCAACCTGCTTACATGGTAATCCTTGGAGAAGGTGAGGCTGATAATAGAACTGTGAGTCTACGTGCAAGAAATGGAGACCAGATTTCTGATATTCCTCTCGACCAATTCATTGATGACTTAATGACTGAGATTTCTAACAAAGATTCTCAGCCAGGCTTAGTTCCTAGCCAACAACAATCTGAAAATTGATGGAAATACTATTGTTGGTTTGAAAATCTTCTATTTCTTGCATTGTGAGCCATAAAGTGAAATGCGACAATAGAGGCCAAAGAGTATGAGCGCACCACCTATCATCACTGATTTTTCAGTGGAGTCTTTGGTGCCGTTGTTTTTTGCAATGTCTACTGCCCTATTATTTTGGAATAGAATCGTTCCTCGACAACTGCGCGGTTTACAAGTCGCCTTTGAAACAGGTGAAAAACGATATGAAGTTCACAAAGTAACAAAATCATTTCAAGATGCCAAGGATTTGCTAGCCAGTAAATACATGAGATTCGGCGTCTCATCATATCTATTCGCATTAACGGGAACCCTTCTCCTATTCTTTGAACATTTGATGATTCGTTTTGATATTTATTCAGGATACCATGCACAAACATTGGCATTAGCATTACTGATGATCACTTGGCCTGCAGTTGTCTCAAGCGGAGCATCTCTTGGTGCTCAAGTAATCAAACCGATGGGAAATTCACGAGCGACCTTGCAAGATTCTTCAATTTGGAGAACATATTCTTATTTGTTGTTGACAATTCTTTGGTTCGGTATAGTCGCTATTGTAGCATTGGTTATGGATATTAAGGAGATTCAATCATCCCGAATCTTCTCAGTTACAGCATTTGCTGCTTTCGCACCAGCGGTATTGGCCTATGGTAGAATACTTGGCTCATCATGGCAAGCACTACATCAGTCTAGCAAAAAAATTGCCGCTGGGGAATCTTCTCCATTCCACAATCACATTCCTTCAACGAGGCAAATTGCTATCGCTTCAATTGTAAAATGGAACCTAATCGCAATGCCATTTGTTGCAATTAACACAGTTATTTCTTTACTTATATTGGCTTATGACCCAACTTTATTGGTTCATTCTGACAAGGTTATAGCACTTCCAGAATATAGAATTCAATCAACGATGATGGAGGAAGGAGGTTTGCTTGGGTTTGGATTAATCGAACTTTTCTCAAATATTCCGCAAGCGGGTATTAGAGTTCCAATGGTCACCAGTGTCCTTCTTTTCCTCCTCCTCAACGTAGCACTAATTGGTTTCCTATTCGTTTATGAAGTTGCAAGAATTCTTTTCCTTGATATTCAAGATGTTTCGGGAAGAGGTGGAATCAAATTAGCCGATTCAAGATTGTTGAGAGCCGAAATTTCTGTTCAGGCGAAAGTTCTTAATTTTTGTTTTACAGGATTTGCAGGACAGAGTATGCTATTACTTTCATTGGCCATGATAAC
>DUCL01000069.1 GCA_012959845.1 Candidatus Poseidoniales archaeon | reverse complement strand
ACTTCAACACCCTCATCAGTATACCATTTGATATCGATTAACTTGGTTCGTCTCGATGTTCGTTCAACCTCAGCATCTGCAATTGTAGTTCCCTCAACGGGGTCGTAAATATTAGGTCTTAGGTCTTCAATAATTTCGCCTTTCTTGAATAATTCTACAAATATTGCTTGAGTTACTTGTCGGTATTCGGGAGAGTCCGTAAGATATTCTTTGCTGAAATCACAAGATAGACCCACTCTCTTTGCGGTATCTCGCATTGCTTGGGTAAATTCCTCAATTGTTTCTCTACACAATGAAAGAAATTCATCTCTATCATAAGTTTTCATCTTTCTTTTTGTATTGCGTTCAACAACGAATTCAATATTAATTCCATTGCGGTCAACCCCCCAAGGGAAATACACCTCTTTTCCAAGTAGGCGTTGAGAACGGGCGATAACATCTATCATTGAATACTGAGCAACAGCACCAATATGCCAAGTTCCTGATGGATATGGCGGTGGAGTGTCGATGACAAATATTTCCTTACCACTGTCAGGATTAAAGCCATATCTTTGAGTATATTCTTGCTCATCCTCTGAATGAGCCTCTTGAATTTTCTTTTCTAGGTCAATCGACCATCTTTTTTCTGGTAATGTTGGGGCTGGCATTTGCCTCACCTCGGCTCCACACACGTTAACAGTGCGACTCCATGGGGCGCTCTAACATATCACCTTTGAACCTCTCCCTAAAATCTTGTGAAATGACGCCCAATCGGCAATAGTAAAATATCCTCTAAATGACATTATTTATGGACAACAATAGGCACACCTTTCAAGGGCCTTGTGTCACAGCCATAATAATAGGGGGTTGTAAATATGTCAAGAGGCAAAATTAGTGACGATGAAACCTCCGTTAGTGACCGAATGGGGGCGATTGCAGATTATAGCAAAAGCAAATTCCAAGCCGGCGCTTCAGACTTAGGTCAAAAGGTCAAAGGTTTCGACGCCAAAGATGCACTTGATGCAGTTTTAGATGCACCTGAACGCTTCAAGAGAGAATGGCAAAAACACGGTGCAACCGGGGCGATAACAAAATTTCCAATTGCTACAGTATTAATTTTTCTTCTCATCACAAGTTTTTTCGTCACACAGTCGGGATTCCTTGATGGTACGAGATTTGATGATGATCCGGAAAATTCTGCACTGAATGTCAATGGAGATATGGAGGTCTATCTTCCTGAAGGGAGTCATGTTGGAGAACTTATCAAACTGATCGAAGAAGATTGGACAACAAATGTGATGGTTGTTTATATTGAATTAGGAGACGATACGGATAGAAATATTACCGACAAAAGAATATTACAAGAGATTGACTATGTCGAGAAAGTATTGAATCCGCATATTTCTAATTCAGTGGATGACAATGTGATCTATATTTTGTCACTCTCAACAGTCCTCAAAGAAGTAAACTCGAGTGCACCTAGAGTGAGAGAGGCATTCGTAACGGAACTAGGACAATTAGGATGTCTGTCCGGTCAAGATGATTGTGCCAGTGCAGTAGCAGCTGGAATATTAAACGACCAACTTGCCCTAACCGATGCACAATTTGGTGGCGGATATGAGATTCCATCACAACAAACTATTAATTTAATTGTTCAAGAAATGTATGAAGATGATGGAAGCGCCTCCCCTGGTTTAGACAAATTAGCCAGGGATGTAAAGGGTCATGCAGATGGGGGGCCGGATGGCACATTAGATAGAGCGATTATGGCAGTTGCGGTTGCTGTTTCGGATGAAAAAGGAAGTACTGCAAAGGATATCATTGAAAGCACACAGAAAACTCTTGATAATATTTCAACAACACCAAGGCCATGTGATTTTGACGAAAATGGAGCGCCTGTTGATGGGCGACTATGTACCTGGGACGATTTTAATCTAACAATGACTCTCACCGGTGCAGTTCCAATAACCAATGCAGTAACCGAGTTTTCATTCGTCTTATTCTGGGAAATATTTCCAGTGGCTTGTATTTTAGTAGCATTGGGATTATTCGTATTTCACTCGGATATTCTTCAAGCCGGATTGAATGGAATACGTCCGTTACAAGGACTAAAAGTAGTAATCATAGCAGGTCTCCCAACTCTATGTGCAGTATTTTGGACGTTGGGAATAATTGGGTTTACCAACTATGAGGTGACGATGACGGTAATTATTGTTGGGCCAATTTTGCTTGCCCTAGGTGTGTCATATGGACTGCACATCACCAATCGCTATGCCGAAGAAGGTGGAACAAAGCACGAAAAAATGAAGGCATCCCTGAGTTCTACTGGAAAAGCAGTATTTTTGTCTGCAGTAACAACTGTAATTGGTTTTATATCGTTAGTATTCACACCTATGGCACCAATTCAAACGGTTGGAATCGCATTATCCGGCGGTATCGTAGTGGTGTATATTCTAACGATGTTTATGGTGCCCAATCTCACATTGATTTTGGATTTAAGAAAACCATCACATCCACCGATAAAGGTGTTTGAAAAGATGGTTGAAATTCCTGTGAAATATAATGTCCCAGTAATTGCCGTATTCCTCATCCTAATACTGTTTTCATCAACGATTGGTCGGGAAAATGTACAAGAGAACATTGATTTATTGGGCATGGCTCCCGAAGGGGAATTATCAGTAACAAAAATGAAACAATACAGTAAAGAATTTGAAGCTGGCCAAATTGGAATGATATTAATTCACGCAAATATTAGTGGCGACATCAATGATGGGGATCCCGCAAATGATGACCCTGCAAGCAATTTAGATATTATTGATGTACTGGAGGGAAAAATAAATGGCGTAGAAAATACATCTGCGGTGTCAATTGTTTTCCTAATGAAATCAACGGGTTTTGAAGTGGCAGTTTCCGGTTCACAGTTGTCCGACTTTATTGAGGAATTACCTGACTTTATCCCTGAGGACATCAAAGATACAGCCCAAGTGATATTGGATAGGGATGTGACTGCGGATGCTTCGTTTTGGGATTTGTTGATGACCCCTGAGGATTATGGGCTACCTGGGACAAAACAAAGTCAGATATTCTTGCTGGATGTATTTTATGCATCAATAACACAAGAAACAAGAGAAATTTTCGTAAATGAAGATTTTGATAGAACATTAATATTTGTTGATATGCCCTTTGTTCCAGTTGCTGAGACAGCCAAATATGTTGATCAGGTAAACATGCATGCTGAATCATTTAGAGGCGGGCATGGAGAAACTGCTGAAGATTTGACAGGTGTTGCTGCAACTGTAATAGAAGTAAATGAGTTGATTGTCGGTTCACAATGGACTTCATTGGGCTTCGCTATTATTCTAACACTCATCACTCTCGCAATTGTTTTCAGGGATATACGATATTCATTTTGGACAACTTCTCCGGTTATTGCAACGGTTGCCTTACAATGGTTATTCATGTGGCAATTGGATGTACCCTTATCCTTAGTAACTGTGATGATAGGCTCGATTCTGGTGGGTGTAGGGGTTGACTTTTCAATTCACATAGCCAATAGAATAAAGGAATTAGGTGGCGGAATACCAGCGATAAAATCTGCTGTAATCGGAACAGGAATGTCATTGTTCGAAGCCGCTACCGTGACATCACTTGGTCTTGTGACAGCAAAGAGTATACCCATACCCGAAATTCAACCTTTCATTAACGTCATTATTATCCTACTTTGGGTTGCAGCAGCATCCGCACTAATTCTACTGCCGGCTATTTTCGTAACTTTAGAAAAAATGGGTATCGGTTCTGTTGGGGGGCCATCTGGCATGGCTAAGAAATTGGGACTCGGTGCTGTTGGAGCGCGTAATGAAATAGATGTTCTCGACGCTGCTTTGGTCGATGATGTTGTTGACTCTTGGTGATTTATTCACTAATGCGAGCAATGGTCATAGAGTAGCACCATGTCAATGGTTTCATGGCAAACTATTGGCTGATGAAATCTGAGCCTGATGTTTATCCATATTCGCAACTTGTAATCGATGGTTCAACTCACTGGGATGGTGTGCGGAATTATCAAGCAAGAAACATAATGCGTGATGATATGAAGGTTGGCGACTTAGTATTGTACTATCATTCCAATACCAAGCCACCTCATGTTGCAGCGGTTGCCAGAGTCAGTAGAGAGGGCTATCCTGACCATACCTCATGGGATATAAATGGTAAATATTATGATGAAAAATCTTCGCCAGAAAAGCCTCGCTGGATAATGGTAGACATTGAACCTGTGTGTGAATTACCAAATATTATTTCACTTAACTCAATAAGAGAAAATGACCGTTGCGAGGGTATGTTGCTGATTAGAAAAGGACAGCGCCTTTCAGTTCAACCAGTAGAAGAAATCCATTTTGACGCAATATTAGATATGGTTGGAATGGCAAGAGAGGAATTGTAGGTTAAGTTTGATAGTTGGCAGTTCTTGGAGTGAATATAATGGGGGAAAATCAGATACCGGTTGCTTCGCGTGCTTCTAACATTGAATACGCAATTCGCGATGTAGTAGTTCCTGCGACAGCACTTGAAGCACAAGGCCATAAGATTCTCAAATTGAATATTGGTGATCCAATTGCATACCCTGGATTGCCAACACCTAAGCACATGGTAGATGCATATGTGAAAGCGCTAAAGGATGGCAGAAATGGCTATTCACCTTCATATGGACTGCCCGAATTAAGAAATGCTATTGCAGAAGATGAACGCAGCAAAGGGTGGAATGCTTCGCCAGATGATGTCTATGTCTGTCATGGAGTTACCGAGGCACTTCAGATAATATTCGCAGCTACATTGTCAGAAGGTGATGTAGTATTAGCGCCAGGCCCCCACTATCCTCCATACATGGCATATCCGCAAGGTTATGGTGCTGAAACAGTTGAATATCGGTTGAAACCAGATGATGGATGGAAAATTGATTTTGACGATATTGAGTTGAAAATGAGTGAATCTGTGCGATTATTGGTGATAATAAATCCAAATAATCCATGTGGGAATGTTGCCACTGAAAATGAAGTTGACAGGTTATTATCAATAGCAAAAAAATGGCCAAACTGCATGGTAATCGCTGATGAAATTTACGATGGATTAGATTTCACAGGTCATCAAGTAAGTGTGGCTAGTCGCTCAAATGAAGTGCCGGTGTTTTCATTAAATGGGGTCTCAAAGGTATACTATGCTCCAGGTTGGAGGATTGGTTATATGGCAATTCATGACCCCACTGGGAGAATGAATTTAGTAAGAGATGGCATTGAGCGTATGCTCCGTTCAAGGCTTTGTGCTTCGACACCTGCCCAATTGGGATATCTTGCAGGGTTGACCAATGACAGAACTTGGATGGATGGCTACAAACAGAAAGTAATAACGCAACGCG
>DUCL01000068.1 GCA_012959845.1 Candidatus Poseidoniales archaeon | reverse complement strand
TGAAGGAGGGGGCAATAGGGTTCTGACCTATGGTTGGAATCCACATCTAAACCGCAAGGTAGTTTCAACTGTCATTATAGCGATTATGTTGGCGTTTTCTTCAGGGCTGATGATAATGATCGAAATGTCACAACATGATGAATTACGTCCGATTAGTGATTCTGATATAGAACTTAGAAAATCATTAAATGACTTGCCAGAGGGAAGTATTGTATATTCTGAAAACACACACTGGGGGCATTTGTGGGATGTTCCGTCTCACATTCAATTGACTAGCATACCCACTTTGGGATTAGTTGAGTTAGAATCTTCTATTCAGGGTGAGGTTACCAATGCTATCAAATCAGATGACATTGATTCTCTTTCACAATTGGCGGTTACTCATGCGATTACCTCGCCAAGAGGTGTGATGCAATTCTTCCTTGCAAAATCACAATATTGGAATGTGATGGAGAATATTGATTCTAGCAAGTTATGGCAATTCATCCCTAGTGGCAATCAATCGCAAAGTAATTTTATTGCAATCAATAACCAGCACTGTGTGAATTCATGTCAGCAAAAAACCGATACATGGATATCTCAAAAATTCCAAAACCCCATATCTCTAACAAAAAATAGAATCTTTGTCCAAGAGGGTATTGATTCTGAATTTGTCATAGAAAATGAATATACCGACAATGAGAATAACTCGCACACGATTTGTTTGGTAATTGAACGAGTTGGCAATACAGATTCTGTAACAACAACTGTATCCAGTCAAAATATAATACCGCAAGGTAGTGGTTTCATTGAAGATTGCTTTACTTTTGAAAATAATCAACTATTAATGCAGATTGATTATTCAATAACATGGAGTGATTCCACTACTTCACAAAGGTGGATTAATCCAACGGGGCTCAGCGGTAGAGGTGATATCATCATTGACCAGTCGGGGTTATTACTACATTGGATTGAACTGGTTTAATCGGTGGAAATAAGCGAAGGCATCAAAGCCAATTGACATTCAACTATACCACATGCCACATCTAACTGTGATGCTTCCCGCTATTGATGAAGCGGAAGGTGTGGCAGAGATTATTCCTAGAATTCCTAATTCTGAATTAGAAGAACTTGGCTGGGATGTTTCAATATTGGTCGTTGATGGTGGAAGTAAAGACGATACTGTACAAGTTTCTCAAGACCTCGGTGCTGAGGTAATCAAACAACAAGGAACCGGCAAGGGCGCCGCTATGCGATTAGGATTCCTCCATTTCTTGAAATCTGAAAGTGATAGTTTGGTGATGCTAGATTGTGATGGAACATATCACCCTGAACAGATTGTTGATTTTATCAAACGCTTAAAGAATCGTGATATTGTAGTTGGTGACCGTTTACGAGGTAGGATAGATGATGGTGCAATGACGCGGTTGAATTATTTGGGAAACCATTTGTTGACTTGGTTTGCAACTACATTATTTGGAGTCGGAACCAATGACCTATGCTCTGGATTTTGGGCATTCAATCGCCAATCACTAAGCAAATTAAAATTGAATAGTATGAAATTTGAAATCGAAGCAGAAATGTTCACGTCTTGTGCGAGAGAAGGAATCAAAATCACATTTATTCCTATCCGCTATTCAAAGCGAATCGGAGAAGCGAAACTTGGAAGCGTACCAGATGGATGGTTAATTCTTCGTAAATTATTGGTTCGCAGAATATTTCCAACCCCAGTTGAGTTACAATTGGGTGAAGGCAATTTAGTTATTAAAAACTAAATTCACTTTACAAACAGTCAAGGGCAGTTATTCATTGGCGGTTCTATGGCAAAGCGTCTGTGCGCGATTTTGGGTGCTAGCGGAATTGTTAGCCAAAGATTGCAGCAACGATTAGTAAACCACCCTTGGTTTGAATTGGTTGCTATTTGTGGAGGCCCAGATACTGCGGGAAAACCACTGCATTCTATCGATTGGAGACTTGAGCAGGAAAGGCCAGATATTGCCGATATGGTAGTCTTAGATTTATCCAATTCAAACATCTGTAAACAATTACTTGATCTTGGAGTTAGTATTGTGTTCTCTGCAATTCCCAGCCAGATAGCACAATCTGTTGAACCGATGTTAGCAGAATCTGGATTTGCAGTATTTTCTAATGCCAGTACATACCGTCGTGTTGATGGAATCCCCTTGATAATTGCGGAAATCAACCCAAGTCATATGGAACATTTTGCTGTTGATGGCTTGCCTTTGGCCTGCTCAACTAATTGCACATTAATCCCTCTGGCAATGCCATTAGCCCCACTTAGCAAATTATTAGGAATAAAGTCGGTTACTATGCGTAGCGAACAATCCCTTTCGGGAGCAGGTTGGAGATTATTATTTGATGAAAAGGCACTAGCTGGTTCAGTTGACCCTGAAATACCAGACGAAGCAAGAAAAACTGCCAGTGAGTTAAGATATGTTTTGGGCGAAACAATGGATGGACCTTCGCGCAAAAATCCGAAATCTTCGGTCCATATCGCAAATGCATCAATAGACACGGATATCGTTTGCCAACGAATTTCTAGGAAAGATGGACATCAAGTATTCGTCACTGTAAAATTACTCAACCCTACCACCCTTGCCGAAGTCAAATTGCTTATGTCATCTTTCCACGCAATTCCGCAATTACTAAATTTGCCAAGTGCCCCAACAAATCCAATTCAGTTGGTTGATAAAATTGACACAGATAAGCATCTTTGGGCCGATGGAGATTCTTTTCCCCAAGATGCTGAACCGAGTAAGGACCTAAGGGCTGGTATGGCGATTACAGTAGGTAATTTAGAATTGGTTGAGCCTGATGTATTATCTTTTGAAGCATTTTCTCATAATACGATAAGAGGAGCGGCTGGTGGAGTTGTTTTGCTGGCCGAATTTGCCTTGAACGAAGGTTATCTCGACTAATCGCATCGGCACTATTGCTAAAGGATGAGTCTCACTCCTAGCACCGGTGCGGGCATGGGAATCACAGCGTTAATTCCGGACATGACCATTGGTCAACTAATTGTTGAGGCTGATGAAAGATGGGGCGAAATGTGGGATAGTGAGGCTACAAGGCTGAAAATTTTACTAATTCTTCCGCGCAAACAGCGCAAATTAATGGAACTTCACGGCGATATGGTCGAGCATGGACAACCTGTGCTTACTGTCTTCCATCGTCCACGGGCAGAAGCAAAGTTGTTAGAGGAACAAGGTTTTGATGCGAGAGATGCTTCTTTCCAATTCGTAGACTTGGCAACACCTGACATGGGTCCTTGGTTACAACACTTGATTACAAACGAAGGATGGTTACGCGGAACCATAGAAGTTAGTTCTGTTCCTTTCTCAATGGGTTTGCCAAATCAAAGACCGTTTGAAAGTGAGAGAATGTTGTGCTTTAGACATCCTTCACTTCCTTCAATTGAAAATTATTACTTACCTTTCCCACCTTCCAGCATCCCTGGAAAGTGTTTCGTTTCTTTGCCAAGACGTCAAGCCGCAGAATTGGCTAGACAACAGGCTGAGGTTTTGGGAGTAGGCCGTTTACAAAAGAAAGTCAATATCACAAAAGTTGAACCAACTCCAATTCAAAGTGTTGCTGCACCTGCACCAGTGGCAGTAGAATCGGAGATGCAGAACATGGTTGATGATTTCAAACAAGAAGTGATGGCTAGTGCTGCTGAAGAAGTAGCCAACGAAGTTAGCATCGCATCTAATGAAATCGCATTTGTTCCATTACCTGGCGCATCTCCTGTTGAACCTATTGCTGAAGAGGTGGTAGATGATTCAACCTTTGAATCTACTTTTGATAATTCACAACCTTCATCTGATGATTCTAATAATGTTAGCCTTCCAGAACCAGAGGCCGAAGAAGTTCCTGAAATGTCTGATGTTGAAATCGAATTTAGAGAATTGGTAAGCGGACTAATGGCTGCCGGCATAGAGCCTTCAGAAATGATGAATGACCCAAGATGGGAAGATCTTAGTGAAAGAGCGTTAGCAATTGGATTTGAAACATGGCCTGTTTTCTTACAATTGACCGCAATGTCATGAGTAGGTTCAAAATGGTCAAGCCACTGCATTGAATGAGGGAGAGAAATGGGATTCTGTATCAACTGTGGACAGCAACACCAAGATGGGATTCGTTTCTGTAGATTTTGCGGTAACCAACAACCGGGAGAGCAACTCCTTGCTCGTCTTCGTTCTGAAGCTGAACAAATACACTATCAACGACTTTCTGCAGGACAGCCACAGAATCAAGAAAATACCATGGCAAGACTTCAAGCGATGCGCCAACAAGCAGATCTGGCTGCCCAGCAACGTCAGCATAATCAACAATTTCGTCAGCCGCGATGGTGAATCTGATGATGCGGCCAAAGCATTTGGCCATTGAATTATCAAAACTTATTCCTCATCCATGTTCAAATGTTGAACTTGAACAATATGCGACAGAAGGTGACTTAGCAGCCTATTGGATGCTAGGAGTTGACCAATTGGATGATGTTGGTGGAAAACATGTTCTTGACTTATGCGCTGGAAATGGAATCTTAGGTCTTGGCTGTCTATTAATCGGAGCAGAACGAGTAACAATGGTGGAAGCAGACCCTCTTGCTGCTGAAGTGGCAAGAAAAAATTGTCAAAATTTGAAGTCACAATTTGCCGCTAAGACCTCGGTCATTGAGGCTTTTGTTGGAACTGATGATATTGATGTATCCGACGTAGACATCATTGTGATGAATCCTCCTTGGGGAGTGCAAAGTAAGCGAGCAGACCGCGTGATTTTGCAATACGCATTTGCTCAAGATGTTGAAGCAATTCATGTTCTACACTCGGCAAAAGCGACTCACTTAGAATCTCTTGCAAAGGACAATGGATGGGAGGTTGAAGGTATTTTAGAAAGTAAATTCCGCTTACCTCCGACCTATTCTCATCATTCTAAAGGTAAGGCATTTACCGATATTATTTGTTGGCGTTTCTATCGTTCGGGCAATTCAAAAATACCAATTGAAGAGATTGATGAATTGGAATAATATTCCCTAGCAATGTTGCTTTCTTGGCAACGTTTGATGGCGATAGTGATGAGAGAGTTTGAAAAGGGGTGGGCTACCCCCCGACATTAGAGCGATACGATTTGCGTCCCTCATTGGGCCAAGTCTGCTTAAGGAATGATAAAAATGACGGCGAGCCTCGTCACCCCAGGAATGCAAGTATCCACCACCTCCGATTGTGAGGCTGGTGAAGGAACAATCGAGAGAGATGGAGCAATCATTTCTACTGTTATTGGACAATTTTCAATCGATGAAGGAATCGGTTCTGTGTCTGCAACAAAAATGATTACCACTGCCAATATTGGCGATACTGTAATTTGTGAGATCACTAGATTAAACGAGAAGAATGG
>DUCL01000067.1 GCA_012959845.1 Candidatus Poseidoniales archaeon | reverse complement strand
GCCTTGTTGAGAAGCCACAACTCGCAGGTCTCTTTTGCTTGACGTCGGATGTTGCGAGGAACCTTTGGGTCATCGATTTGCTTAATGACTGAAGCCACTTGTGTTAGTCTAGTTTCAATATCCATGAGAGGTCCTCCATTGGGGGGTATTGGTTGCTCCATGAAGGCCGTCTTTAAGTTGATTGCCACCACCCGCACATTATGTCCATTGACAATGATGCGGTGCTCGGCTGGACAAGAGTACTTGTTTTGCTACTTGGTATGGGGTGGGCAGCGTGGATGGACCACAAAGAAAGAAGAGTAAAAAATGAGCACTGGCTTGTTTGGATAAAGCCAGCAATTTTCATTTGGACATTAGATCTAATGTTACAAGGTGCAGATTGGACCATAATGCTAACAGCTTCCGCAGTAATTGCTTATGCGAGTATGTCGGTAATAGGCAGGCCGAGTCTGAAGGATATTCTAAAGGGTTCAAAACTCGATGTCACAGTCACATTATGGTATATAATCAGTCTAATGGGTGTTATTTGTGGTGCTATCAAGTATCAAGAATCCATGCCATTAGAAGTTCTTGTTGGAAATGATACTTCGCTAGGTGCCTTATGGTGGAAAACATTGGCAGTGGGGGCATCAATATTGATTATTGATTTAGCCTGGAGAGTTCGTATGATTCACGGTGGAGCAGATGCCAAATGCCTAATGTGGGTTGCAATATTGGTGCCGAGTTGGTCTGCGGTACCACTCACATACTCATCAGCAACAATCGATTCTGTCGTTTCATTACCACCTGCAATTTCATTATTGATGTGGGGCGGCTTCATTTTCCTACTAATTCCATTCATAATGCTGGGTAAGAATCTATCCGACGGCAATATCAAGAAATTATCCGATTTGAGATTAGCATGGCATGCATCAATGATGCCTCTAAAGGAAGTAGTTGAATCCCATGTTTGGTTACTATCCTCTGTTATTGAGATGCCAGATGGGACTACTTCAGTACACCACAGAACTAGGGCGCCTTCAAAAACTCCAACCGATGAACAACTGCTCGCCAATGTTTCAGCATTACAAGAAATTGGAATTGAATCGGTATGGGTCAGCTACAAATTGCCACTATTGGTATTTTTGTTCCCAGCGATAATACCACTTGTCTTAATTGGTGACCCAATGTCATCATTATTGCCGATGCTTGGACTTTGATAGCCGAAATAATATTCACAAGGCTAGCGCTATTCGCCACTTGAAATAATAGGTGCTAAAAGGTAATCAGATACCCTTGCGCTCAACGTTCTTCAATCGAAGACCCTTGTAACTGCACTTTCTGCAGCGAACTGCGCGCATTGCATTACGTGCATTGCACTTCATGCAAATCCTACGATGAAGTAAGCGGGCTTCAGCCTCAGGGAATCGTGCCATGTTGTCGGCGACCAACTTCCTCTATTTAATCAAAACCCGCACTAACGACTATGAAACAACACGGAGTTGCTCGTTTTCATCAAATGAAACCAAAATTTCACTACGCATAATTGAAGCACTTGAGGCTCAAGCATTGTGCGATGCGAATCACCCGCTTGCCAGCCATCCACCACGATTCCAATATTGTAGTGGTCAAAGGAAGTACCGGTAACATCCTAATTGATGCTGGAACTTCATGGTATCAAATGTTGCAAGTTGAAAGAATAATTGGTGTATTAGGAGATGAAAAGTTAGACCGAATATTACTCACATCACGCCTTTATCCATTCGCAGGAGGTTCCAAATATGTCTCAGAATCTTTTGCTAATGCGCCTGTTCATATTCACGAGGAAGGCCAAGCAGCATTGCAAACAGGAGACTTTTTTACAACTTGGGCCAATAGGTATGAATCCGATATGCCTTCAATTGAAACCTCTTCGATTGAGGATGGTGAAATATTTGCTTTAGGCGATTGTGAAGTTGAAGCGATATCAATGAACGGAATTAGCACTGATGGAATGTCCTATTATATTTCCAAGGAGAATCTACTGGTCGCAGGTGGAATAATAATCAGGGCTGACAGACCTTGTAGATGGGATTTACCTGGCGCGAACCTAGTAGTGATAAGAGATAATATTAAGAAAATAATCGCTATGAAACTTTCAGCAATAGTACCAATGCAAGGACCAGCGATAAAAGGCAAACAACATATTGCTGAAGTATTAAAGCGTCATCTCGAATTCTATCAAAGTTGTATTGATGACGGTGGAAGCCCGCCCGTAGCATGGGCAAGACCCGCCCGTTCTACTCTTTGGCTATCTCCAAGAACACCTTGGCCATTAGAAGAAAAGGAATCGGCTTAGGCAGTAACTGAATCAAGAGCAATAGTGGTGGGATAATTTGAGTTATATTGCTGTGTTTCTAGACGAGCTCTTCTAATCGCTCTGATTTCGTCCTTTTTCTTGAACTTGTCAGATGTATCATGGTAGGATAGTTCACATCCAGTAAAATCGATAACACGGCGTTGCCATCCACTTTGCAAATGAATTTCTTTATTGCTGCTAACTCTAATACTTGTAACAGGTCCATCATTGTGGAAAAGGTGTACTTTTCTGCTAGGAACTTGATCACCGACCATCCATATTGAACCACTCTGACATGCGACCAGTAGACGGTGTGTGCTTTCACTTGCCGAACAGATAGAACGAATTGATTCACCTTCTAGAGAGAATCTATTTATCACTTCTAGACTAGGTATTGACAAATGAATTATTCCACCGCGATTATCACCCATCACAATACTATTAATGCGATTGTTACTACTTTTAAATGCCAATAATACAGTTGCCAAGGACTCTAGTTTTGTCTGCTGGCGGCTGCCATGTGTTGGTCTCCAGATGATGTTTCCATCATCCATTGCAGTCAAACATCCATCGGATGTGACGAGGCTTCTAAGTACAATCCTATTGTTCATACAACAGAAATGAAAGCCGTAGGTACTACTTCGTTTCCCACACCCTTACGGTGAAAGTAAAAGTGAAATTATGATCAATAAGTGTCAACATCTGACTTGCTATCTTTCTTCCACACTTTGTAGCATGACTTGCAGACTCTAACGCGTCCTTTTCTTTCTGTATAACCGCTATCGCCCCATGTCTCTACCGCATTGTCAATTGAAAGGGAACGACCACCCATGTTCTTGTCAGCAAATCCATCACAGGATTTTATTCCACATGAGATGACTCCTTCCTTTGCCGATGAAGACGATTTCTTTGACTTCTCATCAGTTTTTTTCTGATGCTTTCGTGCATTGGCTTTGAATCCCATGTTCTATGGCTCCTAGTCTAAGATTCATCAAGGTTGTTGCTATAATTGACCAATCATTGTAATGATTGATGGCCAAGTTGTTGTAGCAACCCGTTAAATAATCGTAATAAGCCACGTAATGTGACTTCTGAAATATTTGCAACAGCGCATACATCTGCTTGAGTTCTTGGGCTGTTAGATTCATTGGATGCCTTGTAAATCAATGCAGCTGCAACACCCATTGGTTTCTTTCCTTGCCAAATGTCATCATGTGGTTTGATAATGTCCCAAAGAGCATTGACTTGAATATGAATATTGGCAGGCAATTGCAAATCGGAGATGAACTTGTCAAAGAATTGGTCAGGAGATGTAATTTTGTGCATATTCAATTTTCTCGACACCTGTCTAATCAATCTAGATAGTTCCTTTTCGGTTACATCAAAGGTTTCAGCGATATGTTTAATCTGTCTTGGAAGATTTTCTTGTCTCGCTACTAGGTAAGTGCATGCTGCTGTAACACCAGAAATAGATCTCCCTGTGACGAATCCTTCAGATGACAATTTTCTGTAGATTCTTGCAGTTTCTTCTTGCAATGGTCTTGGCAATCCCGATTTATCTCGAATGATTTGATTGGCTCTAACCAAATTTCTCTCACGACTCTTTCTTGTTTTGCTTCTCTCATCAACGACTCTTCTTCTTCTCCAATCCCTTCTTGCTTGGCTGGACATGCCAAGCCTTCCTGCTGAACCGGAATTCAAATCCCTGATATCAATGGACGTGTTTAATCCTCTGTCGGCTAATGTATAGGTCAACGGTGCACCAACTCTTGATTTATCTTGGCCACTATCACCATTTGTCCATTCAGCACCAGGGTCAATGACATTCTCTTCTACTACAAGACCACAAGAATTGCAGACGATTTCACCTCTCTTCTCATCCATGTTCCAATCGACGGCAAAACACTCTTCACAAGGCCTAGTATAGCCGTCTACAGTTCTTCGCGTTGGTCTTTCAAAGTCAATGCCCTTTCGGGCTTGGTTTTTCTTTGATTTGGCCGGATTTGAATTTACTTGCTCTTCACTCATCACTTCTCAACTCTTAGTTAAGTAGTAGACGCCGTCCTATATAAACTCCCCGTTGGGTAATCCAATCATTATGAGGGTGCTATCACTTCTTTTGACAAAAAAGTGCTATTTCAGCGAATACAATAGTTTCTTTGTTCTACCGTTAATAAAGTAAGGGGTTATTGACCGATTTACATTCTCTATTTAGCAAAAGTGATATCTGATATTCAAGTATATTAGGGATAATTACTACACAAAATTCCTAAGTTCACAGGGATATAGTTCAAAGACGGCCATCATTCCCCATTGGTTGAGGAGACTCATGCCAGCAACAGTCATTTTAGGTGCCCAATGGGGCGATGAAGGAAAAGGAAAGCTCGTTGACCGACTTGCAGAACAAGCATCATGGGTAGCGCGATTTCAAGGTGGAAACAATGCAGGCCATACCGTAGTTATCGGTGATAATGTACTAAAGTTCCATTTATTGCCGAGTGGTATTACAAGGAAAGAGTGCAATCTTGTTCTAGGCGATGGTATGGTTGTTGACCCTTGGGTTCTCAACAATGAATTGGAAGGTTGGAAGCAATCAACAGGTGAAGACCCAAGAGGAGACAGATTATTTGTCAGTGAAAGGGCACACATTATTCTTCCATATCATCGATATATGGACAGCCTAGACAGTAAAATTGGAACTACTGGGAGAGGAATTGGACCAACCTATGCCGATAAGATTAACAGAATTGGTCTTCGTTTCGGAGATCTCAGTGAAATCATAGATGATGCTGAATGGACTGCTGCTACAGTAGCGAGAATGAATGCTTCACTTCAAGCAGCAGGCTCTGAGGATAAAGTAACTGCTGAGTCTTTGAATTCTGATGTTAATTGGATTTGGAATAATTTTAACTCTTCAATCCGCAATACGGGCTTAATGCTAGATAACGCTCTAAAATTGGGCGAGAATATCATTCTTGAAGGTGCCCAAGGGTGCTTATTGGATATAGACCAAGGAACATTCCCATACGTAACCTCCTCGGTAACATCGAGAGGAAATGCTAGTCATGGTGCTGGTATTCACCCAGGTCATGTC
>DUCL01000066.1:26776-31859 GCA_012959845.1 Candidatus Poseidoniales archaeon | reverse complement strand
AAGATACCAGCACTGAGCAGGATTCAGGGACTATACACAACCTTTCGATCTGGCAGTCCCCTATGTTTTTATTAAACAGTCGGAGCTCCCTAGTCACTGCGACCAGATTATCTCTAATCTGGCACTCCTTCTCCCGAAGTTACGGAGCTATTTTGCCGAGTTCCCTCGCGATATTTGTATCCGATACGCCTTAGGCTACTCACCCAAAAACACCTGTGTCGGTTCTCGGTACGGACTCTGTACGGCTTTTCATGGGACCTGGGACTTTAATTCCTTCTCACTGTGACAGTTCTCCAGAATATAATTGCAAGTGAGCCTGACATATGACTCACAAGTTTTGCCCAAGCCGTCACCATATATTGTACAGGAGGCTGACGAATATTAACGTCATTCCCTTTCGATCATTTCGGTTAAGAATGACCTTAGGACCGGCTAACCCTCGGCTGATAAACAGTGCCGAGGAACCCTGGTTTATAAGGCGGTGCGGATTCTCACCACACTGTGCTGCTACTCTTCCCAAGACTCTCATTTGTATTCGGTCCAGTGGACCTCAAAGCCCACCTTCCATCCAAACACAACGCCGCGTTACCACATCATCTTTCGATGGTCTGAAGTATCGGTAATCAATTTTAGCCCCGTCCCTTTTCCCGGCCCGCAAGCTAGACCAGTGATCTGTTACGAACTCTTTCAAGGATGGCTGCTTCTAAGCCCACCTTCTGGTTGTTTTCGACCACGGACACGGTTTGTCTGTGACACTTAATTGATATTTAGGGACCTTAACTTCAGGCTGGTTTGTTCACCTTACGTAATGGTAGCTTACCCACCATCACTCACTGCTAGTATCTACAACGATCACACCTTCGGAGTTTGGCAGCGCACCGAGGAATCGCTCCCCCTAAATGCGCAATCAGTGCTCTACAGCGTAATCAATCTCCACTAACGTCTACCTACGAGTAGTTTCACGCGGAACCTGCTATTGCCCAACTCGATTGGACTTTCACCCCTATACCCAGCTCATCCGAGCGATTTGCAGATCAGCAACGGTTCGATCCTCCACCCATCTTTCAACGGGCTTCAATCTGGCCAGGCATAGATCGTCGGGCTTCAGGTCTTCCACCAATGACTCCAAGCGAGCACACTTCGTCCCTCACCCTAAGGCTGCGGACTTGTCGGTTTCCCTCCGGCTTCGGGGATCAACCCCTTAACCTCGCCATTGATCAAAACTCCCTGGGGCATTTTTCTAAACGCACGATAGGACGCTGCTCATATCTTCGCTTTCACGCCCTATCAGCCTGTACCCAACTGGTTTCACGTTCTTTTCACATCCCGCTAAGGATACTTTTCAGCTTTCACTCACGTTACTTGTAAACTATCGGTCTCGAACTGTATTTAGGATTGGAAGTTTATGCCTCCCACATTCACACGCGATTTCCAACGCATGCTACTCTATGTTAGTCACGTGGTCATATAATATACGGTTACGGGACTTTCACCCTCTTTGGATGTGCCATTCCAGGCAACTTCACCTTCTATTACTTAGACGATAGACTAACAACCACATTTCCTTCACTTTCGTTTCAGGATTCGGCTTGTCCTATTCCGTTTTCATTCGCCACTACTCACGGAATCTCTATTGATTTCTGTTCCTCCTCCTACTAAGATGCTTCAATTCGGAGGGTTCCCTATCGCATTGCGATTGTTTCCGAAGAAACAGGAAGTCCCATTAGGCAATCTGCGGATCCATGGTATACATGCACCTCCCCGCAGCTTATCGCAGCTTGTCACGACCTTCATCGGCATTCGAGCCGAGCGATCCCCCAGTTGGGTTGTAGCATCACATGTATGTATTTCCACACCATATGAGTAACCCTTCGGTATCTAGTAATGCCAATTCGGCCTCCACAGAAAACCACTCCTCAAGGTGGTTCTCCTCAGCCCTTCCCCCTATACGCCGAGCATACAAGGGTGCTTAAGCAACCCCCCGACCTACCACCCATATATCAAAGGCTCGGTTTAGGCACTGTTAATTCCCCTGACAATATAACCCATAAATAACGCCCCAGCGCCTCATTTAGAGACTGAACAAATTTGCATGATTTTGGGTGTTTTTTGTACACCTAGAATTGAGGTAAATAATAGGTAAATTTTTGCTAATAATTGTATTTTATTTGAGTATTTTTATTTCCAAATGCCGTAATCTTGAAAGTTTTAAGGGATAAAATTGCTCGGAAATGAAGAATAATTACGCATATTTTGCGCATAATGACTATGAAAATCACGCGAGTTTTGCCAAGTTTGAGGAAATAATCTCATCAAATAAGTGAGGTTTTGAAGTTTGATTTAGTTCATTATACACAGTTTGCAGCATCTGTTTTGCCAGCGCCCCATGCCCTTGGGCGGCCAATGCGGCGGCCTCCAAATTCTGCCCCTCCTTGGAATTGGTAGTTGAATTATGGACTTTAATAATTTGTAAAGCCTTGTCAATTCTACCACTCGCCAATAGGGCATGCGAGAGGTTTAGTAGGATTATAGGATTGTCTGGTTGTGTCTTAGCAGCTTCTCGTAATGACACTATGGAGGAGCGGAATTGAGTTTCGGATTGAGATACAATTTCAGGGTTTTGACTTTGAGTCATCACCAGTGCTCGCTGTAATAGTGATAGCCCGTAATTGTTGAAAATACTGGCATCATTTGGTTTCGATGCTGCTAGTTGTTGGAATGATTCTGCGGCACCATTCCAGTCTTCAGCACCTATTGAATAGAATGCTTCTGCTAGGATCCCCTCTAAATTAGGGTGCTGGCTTAAATCAACTCCAAGTGCCTTTGCAGGGTGTAATTCTAAGATCAACGGTGATTGGTTATTTACAGGGATTGATTCAAGAGGAGAGTGAAACTCCTGTGCCGTGTTTTGTGAATTTGAATTCATTTCGGGGTTGAAATGAGATTCGGAATTTGTGGCATAAATTACTGGTTCATCTGATTCATGAACATATTCAACCACTTGTTCTTTAGCGGAATAGATTTGCTCCATGTCAGGGGTCGCTGCATTAATTGTCCACATTTCATTATCATCACTTGCTTCAACTATTTTCGTAGACTCAACTACTACTTCTGGTTCTGGCATGGAAATTTGCACTGTTTGTTGCGGCTCTACCGTCGATTCAAAAAGGGGATTTATTTTTTCTTCCACCTCAACTGCAGGTGCAGGTGCAATAATGGGTGTTTCGGGCTGTTCCTGGGACGGTGACGGTGACGGTGACGGTGACGGAATTGAAATTGCTTCTTCGCTGTTAACTACTTCTTCTCGCACGGCAACAACGCTTGGCAATCTCTCCTCTCCCGCATCTTCGAAAGGGACGCCTTGTGCATTACTGCCGATACCAAAAGGAAGGTTGGGCATGTTGATGTTAGAGTCACCATTGAATCCAAATGGTAAACTTCCTTGTTGCTTACTTGAATCCGAATCATCAACTACTTGTTGAGGCTCTTCTTTAGATTCCAATTGTTCATTACCATCTAATTGATACCACGATTCGGCAGCTTCGTCAAGCCCTGGAATCTCATTGGGAAGTGGACTATTGTCTTGGTCATCAACGGATAAATCAGTACGAATTTGACTACCGCAAGCAGGACATGCATTGCCGCCTAATGATAGAAGTCCACACACTTTGCACTCAAACACATACTCGCCCTCAAAGCCACGAAGCGGCTAAGGCTATTCAATACGACGGATAATTGAGTTTTTCAAAGTCGAACCGCTGCCAATTCTTACTCTTCTTCACTTAACTTTTCTCTTATCGCGCTTTTCACATCGTCGATTGTGTCTAAAACTACTTCCTTAAGTTCATCATAATCATCATCGACTAATGATTCAGAAAATGATTTACCTTTTGAAGTGCCTCTTGCAACTTGTAATATTATTCCAATGAGAGATATTCCTACCAAGACTAGTTTCGCGTATAATGTGAAATCTGCTGATAGGACGTAAACTGCTATCATGTAAACTGAAATAATCATCGTTGTCAAAATCATTACTGGGAAACCCGCTCTGAAAAACTCTTTGAACGAAATTGGATAACCTGCTTCTTCAGAAATACCTGCCGTAACCACATTCGCTGATGCACCGATAAGCGTTCCATTTCCACCTAAGCATGCACCAAATGCTAATGCCCATATTAGTGGTCCTAATTCAATAGAAAGTGAATCCGATATTTGTAGGATAATAGGGATCATCGTTGCTGTATATGGGATGTTATCGATGAAAGCACTGGCAAATGCAGACACCCACAATATAATCAGTATAGCAGCGGAAAGACGAATAATTCCACCTTCACCATTTGGAAAGAATTGGATTGCTTTCTCGACGTATTCTCCAATGAAGTTTATGACTCCAAGGTATTGAAGTGAATGGACTAGAACGAATAACCCCGCAAAAAATAGTAAAGTTGTCCATTCCACTTTTTCCAATGATTCTTCAATGTCGTGCCTATCAGTAGCCAATAGCATCAGAACCGCTCCCAAAAGAGCAATCCAAGAAACTGAAATGTGGATTATTGGGTGTAGGAAGAATCCGACTATTACGGCACCTAAAATAAATCCGCTGGTCTTCAATAATTTTACATCCTTTACACCGTATTTGGATTCCAGTTCCTCAACATCACGCTGGCGTTCCCCTTCAAATTCATCACGGTATAGATATTTAATCAGCATAAATGTTGGAACGATTGTCATCAAAATACCAGGTGCCATTTCAGTGATGAAATCATTGAAGGTAACACCGGAACTAGCGAGGTGTTCGTAGCCTTTTCCAGCAATTGCGTCCGGTGATAATCCAGAACCTATCATAATGTTAGGGGGGTCGCCTATCATAGTTGCAGCACCACCAATATTAGAGAATAATACCTCTGAAATCAATATTGGAATTGGTTTCAAATCTAATACTTTGGCCAATTGAATTGTGACTGGAGTTAGTAGCAACATTGTTGTCACATTGTCCAAAAATGCCGAAAGAACCGCAGTCACAGAGCATAAGATCACTACTAAAGTCCAAATAGAACCATTTGATTTCTTATATGCTTCAACA
>DUCL01000066.1:7608-26730 GCA_012959845.1 Candidatus Poseidoniales archaeon | reverse complement strand
AAGACCAATCGTCTCCCAATCTATCATTGTGGTAACTGCACGGAGAGTTAATGTTGGCTCTTCAGTGAAATAATTCAGTGCAAATACTGCTACAAGACCACCTAATGATGCAGCTAGAGTGCGATGAACTACTTCTGTAATTATTAGCGCATAGACTGCGAACAATATTGCAAGTCCAACCCAAATAGCGGCATTTTCAGAACCAGCCTTTACAGTTAATTCCAAATGTGCATCGGTAAGGCTACCCTGTGCAAACATAAGGCTTCCAACCATGAGCAATAGCATCATTGCAACATTTTGAGCAGGGTGGCGTTTTAGACGCTCTCTGAGTGTAATTCCAGCCACCATCATATCACCGTATGAAAATCATCCTTTGACCATTTCCCAAAGAATCCGCCATTATCGCCAAAGAACGCCAACATTTCCTCTCGCCAAGACAATAGTTGAGTTGGTTTCATCGGCAAGAAATTGCCATACGGCTTTGATGTCTTTTTTCTCAAATAGCCCTTTGTTGATTTTTATCTTGACAACATTCTTTTTGTCTAACTGTGAATTGATTTCTTCAACTAATAAATCACTGATTCCTGATTTACCAATTCTAACGCTTGGCTGAAAATCGCGAGATGTCGCTAGGGCATGAATAGACTTTGGAATCTCCTTACTCATCAAGCTCCCCCAACCCATTGCGGTAAGCACCTATTCATCAAGGTGACCGTCAATAACTGAACATTATTGATGACGGTGCGATTTTGGACCACCGCCGGTTCTGCGAATATCTCCACATTCTAAGCAAGTAGTAATTTTCTGTCCTTTAGAAATTCTAACTCTAGTATTTGAACCGTAAAGGCGGGGAGCAGCGCATTTCTTACAAATCAGCAACTTTGCTTCAGCACTCAAAGGCATTCTATTGCGCTTAGATATTTTGACATAATGTGAAGAAGCTGAACGAACTAGTATTTCGTCACAATGCTGTGGATGTTGAAGAATGGCGATTAATTTATCCAAACTATATTGCGCACTCATCTTTTTGTCAATTTTGGACTTTGAGCGATTTCGCCCTCTACCCATTTCAAACACCTTCATTCTAAAGCGACAAGAATGTCGCCCGTGATTTCATCGATGGCTCTATCGCCATCTATTTGATGGAAAATCCCTTTTTCCATATACCAATCTGCAAGAGGAGAGGTTTGTTGGTGGTATGTGTCCAGTCTAGATTGTACAGTCTCAGCATTATCGTCTGCACGACGTTTTTCCTGCCAGTTACCACAATCACAGCCTGAAGGGGCAACTGGATTGAATGTATCATGATATACCAACCCACAACCAGCGCAAGAATATCTTCCACAAATTCTGCCAACAATTTTTTCATCCGGTACTTCAATCGCAATTACATGAGTGACTGCGGTGATTTGAGACAATGCTACTGCCTGAGGAATTGTTCTTGGAAACCCATCGAACATCACTCCATTTACTGCATCATCCTCAAGAATTCTATCTTTGATCAAATTGATAATTACTTCATCAGGGACCAGCTTTCCTGCATCCATATATCCTTTAGCTTCAATTCCTGTAGCAGTATTTGCTTTTACTGCAGCCCTAAGCATATCACCCGTTGATACCTGTGGTAATCCCGTTGCTTCCATTATTCGCGCCGCTTGAGTTCCCTTTCCTGCACCAGGAGGTCCGAATAATACAATGCTGCTCATACCTGTAGCCAAAGTGCATTACTCTTTCAACATATTTATTTGATATTGAATAATATGTACTTGGGATTTACCAATACATACTAACTAATGCAATAATCTCGACTAGTTATATTCATGCTTGGCCGTTCCGTTCTAGCCATTGATGACCATAGTGCGTCCATTGTTCCATTGTCCATCCAGTAGGCAATCCCTCAGCTGGAACTGGTGGCGCACTAGGCACTGCGGCAGATTGGGAAACAGGTGAAGGCAATTCTGGTAATGTTGGTAGTGTCTTGGGCAAGTTGGCAGGAGGTAGGCCAATTGCTGGTAATCCTGCTGGAGGTAATCCTGTTGGAGGCTTACCTGCTGGTATCGCCCCTAACAACTTCATTGCAGATGGTGGAAGGCCTAATGGAGCCTCCTTTCTCTCTTTTGGAATAATGATTGATTGGGCCAATGCCGCAGCGATTTCATCAGTTGTCACTTCACCACTTGTTAATTCATTTACTGCATGACCAATATCGGTTGCTTCTTCTCTACGAAGACCGAGATGATCTGGATTGGCATGTGCATCAGGTGCAACTAACTCTTCACCGGAATCTGATAATTCACCACTCTTCTTCATTTTTCTTGCATAAATTACTGCAACTGTAACTAGAATACCTATTAGTGGCATTGAAATCCACAATGGCAAAACATTGAGCAAGCCGCCATTTCCAGTACCTGCTTGTACGCTTGATTCAATTGCCAATTGTCCAACAACAGTGCCTTGCACAGTAATGTTCAAAGTAACCAGTGCACGTTTTGAAGTAGCTGCCTCACTAGGAGTAATAGACACTTCAACAGTTACTGATTCACCGATTGCTAAATTATCAATAGTGTTGGGTGAGAAACTTACTGTCCAATCGTCACGAATTAAGCCCTCTTTCTCTTTATCTAATAAGTCAATAGACAAATCCCCACTAATTGGGACATTACCATCATTTCTAACGATGATATTTTGGCTGATTGTTTCTTCTCTTGTCACACCAATAAATGGTCGTATTGAATCATCTTCAACAGAAATGTTAGCAAATACTGATTGCATTACTGCAACATCTATTCTCACTGAATCCTCTACCACACGTCCAGCATTGGATGCAGAAACTGAAACTAATAGGTCAAAGGCTGAATTCGTAACTGGTGTATTTGCAGGTGGAATAAAACCTAACCTAATCATTTTGACTTCTCTTGGCTCAAGCCATAGTGTAGGATTTGCAAATCCTGCAGTCCATCCATCTGGAGTTAATCCATGGCTCCATTCCAGTGCTAATCCGGTATTACCAATATTTTCAACTTCAAATTCTCCGAATGAAAATACTGAGTCAATACTGGTTTCAACTACTCCCGAATTTGGCGCTCTTAGGTCAATTGCCAATTCATCACCTACGGTTAATGATGTTGTGTTAGATCTGAAATCCTGAGCCGTTCTCTCAGTTCTAATGGTGAAAGAATTGGATTCTCCTTCAATTGCTACTACTGGTACTCCAATGATAAAGTGCACTACTTTTGTCTGCCCTGGAATTAGTGTAAGTGATACTTCTCTCGAATCGCTTTGTTCATCGAGGCTAACTAGTATGGCCCAATTTGGGTCAGCAGGTTGAATTGCAACATCTAAATCTATGTCCAAATTACCTGTGTTTTCAATTGACAAATTCAAGTGTACTTGCTGCCCGCCTTCTACCGCAATATTCTTCGCTATTGCACTCGGTCCAATCGGCCCATAATCATCAAGCAAATCTGTTTTGAAATTACGCTGGGGCAACACTTCAATTGTAACGACCTCTGTATGATTCATGGATGCATCAGTTAACGAAGTAACCCAGCAAGTGACTGTGTCAGTGGAGCCCGCCAAGGGTAAACCTTGTGCAACAGGAGGTACCATAATTCGAATCGGCATGGGTAAATATTCTCTAATATCTAACGGTTCAAATTGTAATGAAGAAGAGTTAGAATCACCAAGCATTAATTGCCACCTGTTTTCAGAAATACAATCGACTTGATACTGAGAAGGGGCATTTCCTGTATTCATTACGGATATTGAAAATGCCGTTGATTCTCCTGGTTCAGCAGTTAATCCGTTGGTCCCTGCAGCGACAACATGGACATCATCTATTTTGTCAATAGTGATAGTCAAGCGTTGCGTGTGGGCAACCGTGGGTTGTAGTTGATAACGAACTGTCACATCAACAACAAATACACCAAACCTTGCATATCTTGGTTCGTCTTCATCATCCAAATTTGCAGACTCGTCTTCAAGATGCAGAGTGACAGTGATGCTATCGCCAGCAGTTCCCTGTGCCGTTAACGGATATGGTCCGATAACCGATAACGATTTTGACCATGTGTCAGAAGGAGGCAATAATAAATCGGGCCGTTGTGGGTCTGGCATTTGCACATTTGTAACATAAATAGAGACACTTTGGTTGCCAGTACCTTCGTGCAAAATAGTCAATGGAATGTCAATTCCAGTATTATTACCTACATCGAAATCACGCATTGCAGAATTTTCTCTATCTTCTGCAGTAGTAGGTACTGTTCCGTCAATATTGTGTGCTACTACTCTTACACCCAGCGCCATTACTTCAATATCCTCAATCCAAATATTGTTATCAATACCCGAAGTTGCATCATTCATTTCAGTAACTTGGTCGTTGGTATCTAGGCTCAATTTTAGTTGGTGGACACCTGTAGTTGTAAATGAGTGATAAATAGAAACTGAAGCCAATTCACCAGGGCCTAATTGAGAAGTATCAGATTCATACAGAATTGTTTGTGTTGTCAAATCCTCTAGGATAATATGCATTGCACCTGCATTGATTGTGCCTTGGTTATTCCAAGTAATTCTAAGTGTTACTAGATCATTTTTAAGAGGATTTGTTGAAGATGTTGCAATACTGCCATCAAATGTTGTATAATCTGCCATTGGACTAGGGGTTGCTGTTGCACTCATTACCAAACCAAATGATTGAGCATTACCGCCTCTATGCATTACTTTGACTAACCATTGGCCTGAATTTGTTGTAGTACCTGGAGCAATTTTTATCCTCTCAACATTGTTAAGATCGTCCGATTGTCCGCCGCTATAGGAGAATCCATTATTGAAATTATTACCAAGCCATTCATTGCCTGAAGGGTCAACTAATACTAAATCAAGGTCATTAACAAGACGTGATTCACTCTGGGGGGAATTTGCACTACCGGCATCATCAGTCCATGCCAAAGTAATATCAATTCCATGACTTGGGTCTAAATCGAATGCATATAGCAACCCATATCCTGGATTTATTTCGCTACCTTGGTCAAAATATGTATCTAATACCGTACTACCGTCCATAGGTAACACTGTGCCTTCAAGATTTACTTGCCCCCATCCTTCAGCATAATTAGGAATATCTGCGACGCCTAAATCTGTTGCACCATTGATTACCGCAGCCTTAACAAGAGCACCTGATGGAGCGCTAATTCCGATTTCTTCACGGATAAATTGGCGGGTTAGTGCGCTAACACCTCCGGCAACAGCAGCCGCTTGACTCGTTCCTGAGAGCGACATATACAATGAATCACCATTTCCATGGGCTCCGGTTGCGCATGAATTACCTGCAGGATATTTTGCTTCTTCTGCACGGCCTGAGCATAACTCCATACCAGGTGCGACTACATCCGGCTTGATTCTACCATCAAGACTAGGTCCCTGTGACGAAATTACATCGACACTGCCAATTGCTGCCGAACTACCGGTTCCAGTCGTTGATACTCCAACTGCGAGAACATTCTTCGCTGTTGCAGGAGCAGTTACTTGGCTTGCACCGTTAGAACCTCTATCACCGACTGAAAACACTGGTAGCATAGCAGGCTTATCTGCGACTAGGATATCCGCCGAACGAGAATCTGCTGTGTATTGTCCGTAATTTCCATTCAATCCCCACGCATTGACTGCAATTCTTGCAGTCATTTGTTCAGCATCCTTTAACATGTCATATATTGAGCCTTGTCGCCCGAAAACACCAGTTGCGTCATGCTCAAGCGCATAGACTACAATGTTTGCATTAGGAGCAATTCCTTTTGCTGATGAATCACTAACTCCATCGCCTGCAACAGTTAGTGCGATATGAGTTCCATGCCCAGTATTTGTGTCAGCAGGTGATGGGTCTAGTCCAAATTGCGTATATACTCCAATTACTCTTCCAGTAATATCGGGATGGTCTCTATCAAGACCTGTGTCTGATATAGCGATCATCTCGCCCGTACCATCGAGAGTGAATGTTGCATTATTTGTCACACCCAAAACACCGGAAACAGCACCTGCGACAGCATTATGCAATTCTAGGTCATAACTAGGTTCCTGCCAAATAATGCGGCCATCAAAGGCGATTTGTTTTACTACCAGTGCGATATTCCCTTTTGCAATATTTACTTCACAAATGCCAATTCCACACCATGCTGATTCAGCACCGTATGATACGAGGTCCTTGGAAAGAGTACTCAAACCGGCAACTGCCAAATCAGAGGCAGGAATAATTGCGAGTTTTGACGAGGCTTCAGGATTGTCTAGAATCTGTGGCGAAATTCTCATTGCAGGATGTTCAACTCCCGCCCAACGAATTCTAGAATCCTGTTGTAAATCATCTAGAGTGATGCTGCTTTGTGGAAGACGAATTAACCAACCTTCATCCGAAATAAAATCAAGAATTGTTAAATCATAATCACTTACTAATGATTCAAGAACTAATCCATCGTGAGAAAATAATTGAATAATGGCCAATCCGGTAATCATGTGGTCATTATTGCGCAGTAGATTGGAATCCAAAGTTGGTAATTGTTCATTTAATGGGTCAAATGAACCAATGGCTAAGTTGAGCAATCCCGTTGTTGGTTTGAAACTTGATTCAATCATTTTCGGTGTGCTCATTTGATTCCAATGTTCAACAGCCAATTGCAATTTTTGTTCTTCATCCAAAGCGGACAGAAATTGTTGCTGTGAAATTGTTGATTGTGAACTATCAGTCATTGCATTTTCAGAATCCATGTGTGTTACCGAACTATCTGCCAATACAGGTGAGAGCGATGTTACCAACAACAATAGTAGCAGTAATATTGCCTTGCGGGAGGACATCATAGCGATAGCGAAGTTCAAACTACTTTTGAATGCGCTCCTTGACTGTTTTCAATTAATCCTCCTACGGAGGAAATCAAAGGTTGTTATATCGAGAAATCGCTGCATCGGTTTTTGCAACACTTGCTTTCCAATCTGATTCAGTCCCCATCAAGGCTCTAATCGCATCAACGTTCTCAGGAATTACATCAGATTCTTGGTGGATGGCTTGGAAATAATAGAGAGTATTACCATCTAACTTTACGCCGTCTTCCCAGACAAATATCTCATGTAAATCGCCCCATTTTCTGCCGATGTCACGAGCAAATTCCATAACTTCAGCAGTTGTTGATATTCCAGTTTGAGCTCCATTCATCACAATAATTCTTGGAGAATTTTTCCACATCTCAATAACCGAGTTTGTTGTAAGCCCATGTCCCTCTGGTAGCGTTGCAACGATTGAGTGACAGTGCATTAGCGTTGTTGGTACTGCAACAGCCATTGAATTTATTTCAATTTCAGGTTTTACTGTCATCACATCTGGGCCATGATGAGATGGAACTTGAAGAACTGGTTTTATCGCATTGATTGGACCTTTATTTGAATCTCCTGGGTCTGCGGCACGTCTGATCATCGTACATTCAACCTTTAGTTGTCCACAATGATTGTAAAGAGGCACTAAGGTGCGTGAAAGCCCTGTAGTATTACATGAAACAACACGAGTTCCATTGACGTTTACATTCTCCATATGATTTGCTGAGGAAGTATAGGACCTTTCGGTCATTGCATGCTTTTCTCCACCTTGGAAAATCCACTTGATCCCAGCAGCCTCATATTTTGCCTTATTTGCAGCACCGACCTTGCCCGGAGAGCAATCAACTACAATATCTGCAACTGCAAGTAAATCGGATAATCCCCCATGGCACTCATAACCTGATTCTGCAAATGCTGAAATTTTTTCTGCATCATCATAAGTGCAATAAATTGGGTAGTTCTTCCTTACGGCTAAATCACAGCCAAATGCGGGACGGGTCTTCGTCACTCCAACGATTTCCATATCATTTTGAGCGTCAACTGCATCTGCAACACGCTTACCGATGGTACCATATCCGTTTATTGCCACCTTGATTGCCATAGTGTTCCCTATTTGCTTTGCCTATGCGCCCCCTCAATAAACAATCCGCTTGCATAAATTTCATTTGTTGAGGCTAAATACCTCCTGAGTTTCAAAAAATAGCCCTGAAACCCGTATTTGAGGCTCCCTCCCTACGGGAGGATATTTGAGCAGGTCGTGCACACCGCAGGTTATGGCGGATAGTTTTGAAGTAGTTGAGAAGTCAATCAACATCAATAATAAACTGGGACCAAAATTACTTGCCGCCGCTGAACAAAATGCAATTCTTCGCATCGGCTGGAACCCTGCAGGGGATAAGGTCCCTAAAGATGGTGAACTTGGTTTATGTCCTGCCTTACCAAAAGGTTCCAGAATGAGGGGGCTTGGGGTTTTTGGTTCATGGATTGCACCATATGGACAAGGTGGTTCCTTTACGATTCAAGGAGATACGGGAGCATTCTTAGGCGCTGCAAATAATGGAAACACAATCCTATGTGAAAGAATGGCAGGAAATCATGCTGGATATGCAATGAGGAAAGGAAGAATAACAATTCTTGATGGTGTTGGAAATGATGCTGGAGCAAAAATGACTGGTGGATTAATTGTAATCCGCGGTTCTACCGGTGCAAGAATCGGTGGAGGTATGTCTGAGGGATTAATTGTTGTTCACGGTGACGTTGGTAGTGAACCAGGTTCTGGAATGACCGGTGGACGTATTGTAATCAATGGAAGATGCCCTACTCCACCATCCGGAGTGTCACTTAGACCATTGAGTGCTAAAGAAGTGAAAGAAATTAACATACTACTAGGTGAAGCAGATTTAGAAATACCGAAAGATGCGGTTTGTTTGACACCAAGCCCTGCATTAAATGTTGAAGGTCGGGGTGATGTTACTTCAAGTGGCGACTTAACTGGTATAGGATTGGTTCCCTCAGATGAACATCAACTGGCAGATTATTCCGTAAGTGATACAATCGCACTTATTGCTGAGAGAAAAGGAGCAAACACGCCTTCTGCATTACCACTTCCTATGCTTCCAATAGTGCCAGACGGCAAGGATTTATTCATTGACAAAAATGAAGATGCTATCGCATCGAACATCCTCTCACAGCAACCTTTCATTACTCTTAATTCGCCTCGACCTATCGACTTTGTATTGATAAATTCGGAGAATCTGCCAGATATGCCGCAATTGCTTTCAAATGTTGGTGGAATTGCTTTTGACCTTGATGATTTGCCAGCAATGATTTCAGAAGAAATCGATGGAATGCTCGTCGCCACAACATATCTTGCTGGATATTCAGTCCCAGTGATTTTTATTCAAGGACTAGGAAGGATTCAATCTCTACATGTACGAAGTTCGCATCATAATGTTGACCTAGCAGTAACTAGAGTTGAAGATGGTTCGGGCCTACCAGAAGCAGCTGCATTACCATTGATTGGACGTTCTAGTAAAAGTCATCTTGAAGGAACTGCCACACAGGCGGGAATACTCCTAGGGTTTTCTGCTGACGGCCATGATTTGGCAATATTAAAAGCCAGTGGAATTTCTGTTATTTGCTGTGAAGTACCAATGGTGGAAGCAATGGATTTGGCCAACTGGTTGAGTAGTATAAATACTGATTTAACTGCCATTCTTCGTCGCCTTGGACTTTCGTCTATTGACGAGTTAAAACGAGCCAATCTACGTGCACTAGACCATGAAACTGCTGCGGTTAGTGGATTGCGATTGGTCGGATATGAGCGCCCATTACCGCATTGGTTTGCGAGGTGATATTATTCCAACCATTTCTGTCCAACAAAGCCTATTGGCCGCTATTATGAAGTCACATGGACTTGACCATAATATTGAAGTTCTTGCACAACAATTACCTCTAATGGGGACTGATATTGACAAATGCGATAATGATGTTCTGGACATTGAAATATTCCCTGATAGACCGGACTTATTATCCGGAGAAACATTAGCATTTGCACTTAGGCCATTTTTACACGCGACTAATGCAACTCCGAATCTGAATGTTGTCAAAGGAAATATTGAGATGAATGTTGATGCCGAACTTACGACTATTCGTCCAGTAATTTTAGGCGCTGTTGTAAGAGGTGTTGATAATGGCTCTACTTCAGAAGAAAAGGAGAACTTCATTCAAGCGCTAATGGACCACCAAGAAAAGTTGCACTTCGCTTTGGGCCGTGGAAGGAAACGTGCATCTATTGGAGTTCACGACCTCAGTAAATTAAAACCTCCATTTAGGGTAATGGGTGTTGATGGCGATTTTTCATTCACACCACTAGCGATGGAGCATGAAATGACAATAACTGAGATATTACAAAACCACCCTAAGGGAATAGATTATGCCCACCTAATGGAAGGAATGGACAGATACCCAATTATTTTAGATTCAAATGATGATGTTCTTTCTTTCCCGCCAATAATCAATGGAGCCCATACAACAGTCTCCCATTCAACAAGTGAATTTTTCATTGATGTTACCGGTTGGGATCGCCGTGCTTGTGAGGCTTCATTAATGCTGATTGCACTGCAATTATCCGAACATGGAGGGACGATTGAGTCTGTGATTATCGATGGAGTTGATGGGGTAATTGAGAACATCCCTAACGGAGAGGGAATTATTCATTCAGTTCCACAACGCTTAGTGAATGGGCTCTTAGGACGTAGTTTTTCTGATGATGAACTTTCTTCCTCAATCAATCGTATGGGTGGCATCTACTCGGGACAAAGCCCAGCACCAGATAATTCTCCACAAGTTCCAATTCGTATGGCTGATGCTGCTGCTGGAGAACAAATGTTGAATTTTGTCATGCCACGCTGGAGATTTGACATACTGCATCCTGTGGATTTAGTTGAAGAAATCGCAATCGGGCATGGGTATGAATACTTGGGCCAAGATGTTGCAAAGGCGCCACTGACTGCGATTCCACGCACAGATGGCCACATTAGAAGAAGAATTAGGCAGTCTTTACAAGGTCTTGGATTGATGCAGATACAGTCACTAACCCTCTCAAATGACCGTGACCAATTCGAATTGATGCGTTGGCAACAAAGTGGAGAGGTTACCAGAATAACCAATCCGATAACCATAGATCACACACTACTCCGACAATATATCCTACCTGGATTATTTCGCTTATTGGCCAGTAATCGCCATCATGAATTGCCACAGGGTGTATACGAATTGGGGACTGTGGTTAGAGATCATAAGAATTATGACCGAGTCGGTTTCTTAATGGCTGAAAGAGGTGGTGGTTTTGCTGCTGTTAGAGGTAGAATTCAAGCAATGCTGAGAGATTTAGGCGCTACTGAATACATTATTGAACCGCTACCTGAAGGTGAAGGGCCGTGGTTGGCTGGACGTTCTGCAAAGGTTATTATTGGAAAAACATGGGTTGGTTGTTTTGGAGAAATCGATCCTACTGTATCTAATGAATTTGAATTGAAAGTGCCTATTAATGGGGCAGAGTTTGATGTTTCATTGCTGAATTCAGCACTACCGGACCCTGTTTGATCAGTCTATTTTCTATTCAACTATACGGTATGTAAGAGCCACTATTATTCTTCACATGCGGAGTTGCTTCAAAACTTCCATCAGACTTTTTCTTGTAGTGATAGCCATCCGAATGATGTACCCAAGTAAATGCAGGAGTTTTAGGAACTGCTGGTGGTGCAGGTTTTGATGGCACCACGGGCTTGCTAGGTACTACTGGAGGCGCGGTTTGGGCCTTCTTTGGCACCTCTTTTCTTGTCGTGATATCCGGAAGATTTTGTGTTGTTTGTGAAGGTGCAGAAGTGCTCGAAGATAATTGCCCATCTCCTGAAACTACTCCGTCGTATTTGGAAGATTGGTCTTCCGCCTTGGTGACTTCTGTCGCACCTCCACCGAATAGCGCAAGTGCTGATTTGTAATCGTTTGAATTTTTATGAGTTTTATCCGATAGTATCTGCTGACTATCTCTATCGCCCTTTTTGTACATTATTGGAGTTGGTGGCTCTTCTTCAAGTCCCTCCGGTTCCTTCTTTTTGCCAAATGGCCAAATTGGTGGCATGGTTCGCCCAAAACCACTTCATTGAAGAACCCTGCCAACATTCATTCTAGAAACATAATTTCAAAAACATCATTAATATTGCACACTATATGCGACTGATTGAAGAACAGAACAGCGTGCAGTGTGTTATGCGCAGATGGTTAGTACTTGCACTTTTCATCCTGCCTAGCCTATTTCCAATGGCTATTGCATCGGTTGATTCACAAGCAAGAGAAAGTAATGAACTGATGTCTCTGCACACACCTTCGGAAGTAATAGTCCACAGAGGAGAACTTTCAGAAGTGTTCTTTACGACACATAATATTGCAGATAGCGTTCAAACTTTCACCGCAAATGTTGAGAATGTTAGTTCAGACTTAACCGTAACCGGCTTGCCACTAAACTATACATTGGTTGAGAATCATTTACAGCAATTCAAGTTCAATGTCAGTAGCGGAAATAATTCACCATATGGTTCCGCCTTTATCACAATAAATATTACAACTGACTTGGATAGCAGTTTTGTATTATCACAAGTTCTTGTAACAATCGCCCCACAGAGTAATCTAAGTTTTGGAGTAAGTGGAGTTTCCAGTTTTACTGTTGATGCTGGAACTAGAACCTCTGTCGCTGTAAACATAACAAATAACGCACTGCTCGATGATAATATCACCTATGATATTTACTCGGCATCGTCTATGAATTGGGGTTGGACGATGAATCAAACCTCTGGTAATAACGCCTTTGAAACTTTAGTTCCTGGACAATTATCCTACGTCTTTGTGTGGATTGATATCCCAGAAATAATCGATGGCGCTCCACTACAAGGTAGTGGCCCTCAATTTACCCTAAAAGCGGTGTCTGGACTTGATAGAGAATTGAGTCAATGGTCTTTCAATTTGATATTTGATTCTTATCGTAATGCCAGTATAGATTTCGCAGAGCCTAATTTGGAATTGGCACCGGGGGATGATGGGAGACTAGAGATTACCTTGCGAAATACTGGTAATGTAGATAGTCGAATGAATCTTGCAATGCAGGCAATTGATGAAAACGGTGATACTTTGAGTGGATTCACCAAATCAGACCGCTTTGAAAGTGACGGGTGGACAGTTGCATTATTCAATGGATTAGAAGACCAGTACCTAGCCCCTAACGAATCAAGAACAATAGATATTGGTTTTCAATCACCACTGCAAAATAGTGGCTCGATAAATGTCCGTTTCTTTGTTTTTGCACTTGGTGCATACGAGCGCACATATTCAATTGATGTCGCTGCAACAATCCTTTGGGAAAGAGCGGGCGAAGTATCACTTAGCACTAGTGGATGCCAATATTTGTTACCTCTCCAATCATGCTCTTCAGCGGTTACTGTCACCAATTTGGGCAATGCGATAGATTATTACTCACTTGAATTATTGAGTGTGCCAGAATTTGTCAATGTGAGCGTTCCAACTACTGGTATTGAAATTGTTAATGGATTTGACAACACTTTTTCGGACATTGTTATCACTGCAAAAAATGATTCGGTAGCATTTGATAATGATGATGTTCAGATCGCAGTAAATTTTCTCAACGGTGAACAAATAGAAATTATCAAGATTCCAGTGAAGATTGCTCCTGTTATCAATTGGTCCTTCGAAAATGTTACTGAAGAAATTGATTCCAAAGGTAGGCTTTCACTTGCGATGACATTGAGAAATAATGGCAATGCAATTGATGGACTAATCATTCAATTACAATCTTCACATTCAACTGAAATGGCGTTTATTCCACCATTCGCTGCGATTGTTGAAGAGGGAGTGGAAAATCCTAGGTCATTTGAGATTAATGACATCCCTGTTGGAGCAAATTTTACATTGAGAGCATGGATTGAAATCCCTTCAGATCAGCAAGCTAATGGAACAATTTGGGTCAATACTACTGTTCGCTCAAAGTTTTCTCCAGAAATAGAATTTCTCCATACATCTCATTCGGACTATCTTGGAACACCTTGGCAACCAGTAATAGCAGAAGCTGAACCGCTGATTGATTTTGCGGCGATAATGTCAACGACTTGGGAGGTGCTCAAAGCGTGGTCATTTGTAATAATGGGCATATTTATTGCAAGTATGATTCTTCTCAAAGCCAATACAGATCGCATTTCTCGCAAGGCTGAACAAGCGGTTAGAGATGAACTATTTGTACAGAAAAATAAGGAACCAGAACAAGCGAGTGATTGGTTGGAGCGATTTTCTCAACCAACTCAGCAGCCTGAAGTTGCATCTTCATTACACGTTCAAAAAGAACATTTTGAACAGGCATTTTCTTCACGGGCGGGTGTTAGTCAACCGGCAACTGAGCCTATGGAGCCAACTCTAAGAGACGCCGCTACAACCGTTCTGGAAACCCATGATACTTCAAGAGCAAAATTGGGGGCTGATGCTGTACTTGGCGTCATTCAACAACAGGGAATTGCCACCCCTCATTCTGGTAATGAATCATTAGAGCCAAAGCCTAATGAAACTGAAATGACCACTAGGCATGACCCTCAACAAATGCTAGGAGAGGAACCAACTTCTGATACTGTTGCTGAAGTACCGCTACCCGATACCGTTCCAACTATGGTTGATTTGGATGATCTAGATATCTGAGTGATGAAGATGTGGCGAGTAGGTCTAGATGAGGCTGGGAGGGGACCTTGCCTCGGACCTTTGGTAGTCGGGCTATGCGCTGTCCCCATCAACGATGTTGCGCTACTAGTAGAAGCGGGTGTAAAGGATTCAAAGGATTTGAGCATTAAAAAACGACGAGAATTGGTCGATTGGTATAAGCAACAAATGGATTCAAGAGAATGGAAATATGTGGTCAATATTTGCAGCCCCCAAAGAATAGATGCTGCTTTATCAAAAGATGGCCTCAATATTCTTGAAGTTGATTTATTTGCTGAGTGCCTAAATTCATTGTCTCAACAACTATCAGAAAATGTTTCCATTTTAGCTGATGCATGTGATGTTAATCCTCAAAGATTTACCGATAGAATCATTGCAAGAATTAGAAATTGGCCATGGCAACAAAGCGAGATGGATAGTATTCACAAAGCAGATTCTATCGACCCTGTAGTTGGGATGTCCAGTATTTTTGCCAAGGTCACTCGCGATGAAATGATAGAAGAAATATCGCAACAAGTCGGATTTTCTGTTGGCTCAGGCTATCCAAGCGACCCAAATACTCAGAAAATATTAGGTCAACTGGTGACCTCTCCGCTTCCGCACAGTGAGTTAAGATGGTCGTGGGCGACTATCAAGAATAAGTGGATGGAAAAATACGAAACTCCGCCACCTATTAGGAATGAATCAATCAATGTCCAAAAAACACTATTTTGATTACTTTAGTAATTTCTTTTCTGCCTTTTCAATGCTTATTCTGACAGCCATTGCTGTATCAGGAGTTACTGAGATAGAGGTAATTCCGCAATCGATTAAAAATTCAGGGAACTCTTCTGGATAATCTGAAGGTGCCTGGCCACAGATTCCGATTTCAATTCCTGCATCGGTGAATTCCTTTATCGCCTGACGAATCATTGTTTTCACAGCAGGAGAACGTGCATCTACTGGATGTTGATAGCCCTCCAAATCATCTCTTGAAACTGCATATACAGTTTGCACTAAATCATTTGAACCGATTGAGCCACCTTGAAGTTCCATTCTACTAATGAAATTTTGAGCATCCAATACATTGGATGGAAGTTCAACCATCACGAATAGCGGAACGCCGTCATTTGGACCAACATTATTTTCTGCAAGAAAATCTTTGACAGCCTCGCCTTCTTGTGGGCTTCGACAAAACGGAACCATCAGTTGAAGATTATCTAATCCAAAATCATTCAAAACAGAAGACATCGCCTCCAATTCCATTTTGAAAGCCGGTTTGAATTTAGGGTCTAGATACCTTGATGCTCCACGCCAAGCAATCATAGGATTCTCTTCTTTGGGCTCAAATATCTTACCACCTAGTAATTCTCGATATTCATTTGATTTGAAATCTGATAGGCGAACTAATACAGGCCTTGGATGGAAGGCTGCGCAAATCAAACCAACGCCTTCGCGCAATTTGTCAATGAATAAACCTCTCTTGTCTTCATATGCCCATGCTCTTCGTGCAATTACTTCCACTGCGGCACGAACGATTGAATTGTCTTCATCTGCGGATAATGCTTCAGCATATGGCTCTAGGCCTGCAGAGATGGTTCCATTTTCAAGATATTCAACTAGAGCATCATAGTGGACAAAGGCCAACGGATGAATGCATACTTCGGATGATAATACGAATTCAATTCTTGCCAATCCTACGCCATCGACAGGTAACTGTGAGTCGACTAGTGATTTGGTAGGGAATCCAACATTCAGTTTGATTTTTGTTTTCAATTTAGTATCACTCTTGACCGAAATCACGTTGATATCAAAAGGGTGTTCGCCCGCATACACATATCCTGTATCTCCTTCTGAGCATGAACCTGTGACTATACAATGGTTGTCAAGATTCATTGCTCCGGTACAACCGACGATAGCGGGTATGCCGAATTCTCTTGCAATTATTGCTGCATGAGAGGTGCGCCCTCCTTTTCTAGTGATAATTAATGAGGCTTGTTTCATCAATGGTTCCCAATCAGGGGTAGTCATTTCAGTAACAAGTACATCGCCTTCTTCAAACACTCTATTTTCATATTGTATCTCCTCAAGAAGAACTCCTTCAGAAATTTTCTTTTGCATAGCCCTCTTCTTTTCTAAAACTTCGCCATATGAACGATAAGTTCTAACTCCACCGCTAGCGATTCTATTGCCAACTGCATGACCTGTCGCCAATACTTGATCTGTTTCTTTCAATTTCGCAATCAGTTTATCGTTCATTGAATATATTTTCAATGTTGCTTCATCACTGCGAGCAAATACAGTCTCTGGCCTTGCCTGAACGATGAAAAGTTGGCCGCTTTTTCCATCCTTTGCCCATTCAATATCCATTGGCATACCATAATGCTCTTCTATCGATAAAGCCATTTGCGCTAACTCTCTGCACTCAATATTATTCAGTGCCCACTGCCTACGCTCTTGCAGTGATACTTGACTAACTTCTACATCGTTAACACCATCATGAGCATATACCATTCTCCTATCCTTTGACCCTAGAACTCTGTGTACGATTGCAAATTTGTCTTTTCTTAATCCTTCTTTCCAAACTGTAAATGTGTCCGGAGTCACTGAACCTTGTACTACCAATTCTCCTAATCCATAGGCTGCTGCAATGTGAATGACTCCTTTGTGCCCAGAGTCTGGGTCTATTGTGAACATTACTCCAGAACAAGCCAAATCAGATCTTACCATTTTCATTACCACAACTGATAGTGATGATTCAAGGGGATCCATTCCCTTCTCTAATTGATAGCCGATTGCTCTTTCTGTGAATAAACTAGCAACACATTGCCTCCATTGGCGAATAACTGCCCGTTCTCCGCTAACATTGAGAAATGATTCGTATTGACCGGCGAATGATGCATCAACAGAATCTTCGGTAGTCGCTGATGAACGAACTGCAACATCTGTTCCTTGGCCATATTCATCACATAGTGTGGAATAGGATTCTATTATCGCTTGCCTAATTATCTCAGGCACTGGGGTTTGTCGAACTATTGCTCTAGCCAATTGGGCTCTACCATGTAAATCCAAGTGGTCACTTGTATCTGCATCTTTCAGAACTGCCGCCAATGCAGAAGAAAGGGTATTGCATGATAATGCTGCACTTCTAATCTCTTCTGTTCCCTCTGGCTCGGCAACATTTTCCCATGTTGACTTAGGAACTTCACAGTTAACGAAAATTGAATACGCATCAGTAGTGACATTGAACCCGTTAGGGATGCGTATCCCCTTCGAAGAAAGGTTTCCATGCATTTCTCCGAGGGACGCTCCTTTACCTCCTACCGTCGCAGTATCATCTTTTCCGACTTCTGAAAACCATTTTATCAGTTCAATATTGCTCATGACATACACCCATTGCTTGCTATCAGCAATCAGTTGTAATTGCATACGGTTGATAATACTAGGGTAGTGTAATAATTAAACCTAGAAAATTTGAAGCCACTTAATTGATGAATGGTTGGCCACTGGCAGTGTTGAGGCGTATGAGTTGGACACCCGATGAGGACACTTTAGCGGCAATACGCCACTTAGCGATTCAGAACGCTATTGAGTACGAAGGAAAAGCCGTTCCAGGTTCAGTCATTGGAAGAGTAATGGCGACAATGACTGAATTAAGACAGCATGGTAGTGTTGTAAGTCCCCTGATTATTCAAGCGGTTAATGAGGCAAATTCAATTGCGGCTTCACAAAGCGTGAATGCGTTGATTGAAATTCTACAAAATGAAGCGCCGCATCTTCTATTGAAGCGCGAAAAGAAGGAAAGAAGAACTGGTTTACCTGAACTTGCTAATGCGGTCAAGGGTGAAGTTGTATTGCGCTTTGCACCCAATCCAAATGGCCCATTGTCGTTTGGCCATGCTAGAGGATTGGTAATCAACTCCACATATGCAAAAGAATGGGATGGAGAGATTATTCTAAGGTTCGATGATACCGATACTACTGTCAAACCTCCTCTGCCATCGGCATATGAGCAAATTCAGCAAGAAGCAGAGTGGTTAATTGGTTTTAAGCCGCATAGAATTATCATCGCTAGTGATAGAATGGCGCATTATTATGAACATGCAGTGCAGATGTTAAACGAAGGTTTTGGCTATGTATGTCGATGCTCTGGTGAAGATTTTAAGAAATTTAGAGAATCAAAAACACAGTGCCCTTGTCGCGATAATTCTGTTCAAATAAATATTGAATTGTGGGAGAAGATGAATGATGGTACCTTCGTTCCAGGTGATGCTGTAGTTAGAGTGAAAACTGATATGGAATTGAAGAATCCTGCGCTTAGAGACTGGCCTGCATTAAGAATTCAAGATACTGTGAAAAATCCCCATCCAAGAGAAGGAATTGGAAGTAAATACAGGGTTTGGCCACTGCTTGATTTCCAATCTGCCGTTGAAGATTATCTCCAAGGGGTAACCCATATCATTAGAGGGAAAGATTTGATGGATTCTACTCGTAAGCAAACTTTGTTGTATCACC